>JBGQGO010000640.1:0-3522 GCA_041497455.1 Blastocatellia bacterium
GATCGCATACGGCGTGTGCCTTGTTAGCTTCGGGCTCGCGTTCGCGTATTTACTAAAAGACGGCATTCGATTTGAAGGCGTGGCGATATGGACTGCGCTTTACGGACTGCTCACGTTCGTGATGCTTGGGTTCGGATCAGCCGGCGCGTTCCAGGTTTTTCGCGGAGAGTACACAGTGAACCTGGCGATGGATAAGAGCTCGCTGCCATTGCGCGCCGAGTTGCCGATGGTTGGACCATTGATGCTTCTGACGCTTTTACTGCTCGTCGTCGCGATAGCGCTGTTCGCGCTCGATCATTTCAAAAGAGACGAGAAAGCGAGGACGTGGGGCTGGAGACTCTTCCACGGCGCGGTCGTGTTGCAGGCAGCCGTGTTGGTATTGCTTTTCTTCCAGATGAAGAACCTCGACAATCCGGCTTCGCACATACCTGCGCGTGAGTATCCGGCTTTCAGCGTTTGGATGTCTGAGCAGTCTCAGCAGTCGGTCACTCTTGAAGACGCCAAAAAGTGGGTGGGGCAGAACCAGTCGAGTTTGAAGCTCAGCATGAATTCGAATCCAGTCGAGTTCGGCGCGTTGATCGGTTTGTCCGTCGGGCTGTTCCTTGTCGCGTTGTTCTCGTGGAAGCGCGAGCCGCTCTTGTCGGCGCTGCCACCGCTCAAGACAATTGACTCGTTGCTGTACAGAACGGTCGGGGTTGCGTTCCCGCTGCTATCGTTGCTGCTCATCACGGGAGCGGTGTGGGCTAATGAGTCCTGGGGGCGTTACTGGGGATGGGATTCGAAGGAAGTGGGCGCGCTGGTCGCGTGGATGGCTTATGCAGGCTTCCTGCATACACGCATCGCGCACGGCTGGCGTGGACGGAGAAGCGCTTACTTTGCGCTGTTAGGGTTCGCGCTGGTGATATTCACGTGGCTGGGAGTGAGCTTCATAATTCCGGGGCTGCACTCGTATGCCGGTGTGTGACCGGCTCAACCAACCTTGGCAAGATCAGATGGGGCGGGCCTCGACGGCCCGCCCTTCGTGTTTCTCACGTTGGTTATGTCTCAGTTAGGCGAACGCACTGGCGGGGCCGAATACTGCGCTCAACCTTCAGAGTCCAGCTTCAATTATTCAACGGTGAGGCTGTAGATTAGCGACGATACGCCCGAAGGATTCACGACTCGGATCTCGTGAGTTCCCGAAGTCAGCGGGACCGGTTTCGCAATCAGCGCGCCCGCATCGAAGCGTGCCGATACTTGCATACCATCTACAAGCAACGTTGCATTCGGATCAATCCGATCTCCGTTCACGACTAGTTGTCTCTTGCCGGCTTTGTACTTGACTTTGGTTATTACCGGAGCGGGTTCAGGCTCAGTGACTTTGATTTGAAGCGAACCGGCCGCGCTCTGATTCCGCTGATCTCGCACGGTGATCGTTACACTGAAATCCCCGCTGGCAGACGGCGTCCCCGAGAGTGCGCCGCTGCCGCCGTTGAGCGCTAGTCCTGCCGGAAGCGCGCCCGCCGTGATTGCCCAGGTGTAAGGTGACGTTCCTCCCGTAGCCTCCGGCTGATAGGTGAATGGCGTTCCCTTGACCGCTTGAAGCGAAGCCGCAACGTTGAGCCGCAGAGGCAACGCCGGAGCCGGCGCGACCGTGATCGAGAATGGTTTTTGAGCGGCGTGCGATGCGGAATCTGTCACCTGCGCGGTGAAGGTCGCAGTTCCAACCGCTGCCGGAGTTCCTGATATGAGTCCAGAGCGCGAATCAAGTCCCAACCCGGAAGGAAGTGAGCCGCTCGCTATTGACCAGACGTAAGGCGGCGTCCCCCCTGCGACTGTGAGTTGATAACTGAAAGGAGACCCGGCGAATGCTTGTGGTGGGCCTGGGCTGTCTATAAACGGCGGGCCGGGTGTGACGATGATACTGAGATTTGCAGACGGCTGCCCGAAGAAGCCTCGGCCTTCCTGGAACAACTGCCATTGAAAGTTATATGTGCCCGCGTTGCGAGGCGCGACGCCCGTGAGCCGGATTTCCAACGGCTCGCCTTTGAGCGTAAGGCCAGAAACAGGTGGGATACTGGTGCCCCACGTGGGGTTGTTAGCGGGATTCTGCGCTACGGCCCTGATCGAGCCATCCCAAATCTGGCTGCCGTTGTTGAGCCATTTCAGGATCGCGCCGAATTGCTGGCCCGCCTGAACAGTTGGGACGATTGTCTGCGATATGAATTGCGAGTCATATGGGAGCGGCTCCCGAACGGCCATCGAAAATCGTTTTTGCACAGAGCTCCCCTGACTGTCGTCGACTTGCACCGTGAAGTTGAACGTTCCGGTTTCGGTCGGCATTCCGAAGATGACGCCACCGGTGCTCAGGCTCAAGCCGGTCGGAAGCCTGCCAAAAAAGTCAACGACGCTCCAGGTATGCGGCAGCACGCCTCCGGAAGAGACGAGAGCCTGAATGTGACTAACAAGGCTGACGCCATTGGGAAGCGGCGAAGCGCTCTCGATTGCAAGCGGGCGGGATCCAAGATCGTTGACGGGATAGACGAACGCGATACCGTTCACATCGTCTTCGGTTATTGATGCACAACGCCCGTCAAAGTGCGCCGCCCCAAACATCGTGGCCTCCGGATGCTGGGAGTGCCCCAGCCCCAAGGCGTGACCGAGCTCGTGTGTGGCAACTTCTCGAAGATCGCAGTGATTATCAAAGCTGCAAGCAGAAAAAGGGTTGAACGAGATGAACCCAGACGTGGCCTGAACGAAGGTTTGCCCGTTGACTTGCCTCGTCTCCTCGCTCCACCTGAGGCCGCCCAGGGCGATGATGCGAGAGCAATCCGCTGTGGGCGCGAATCGACCGTCACAGTTGTTGAATGAGATTGAGTTCACGGTTCGCTGAGAAGAACAGACGCCGCGCAGCCCTCCGTTCACCAGGCGAAGCGTGCAGTCCGTTACGTTCGACCACGCGACCATCGCGGCGCCCGCATCCTCAACCGCCTGCGGATTGGGCGCCCCGTCGGGATTGACGTAGAAAACAACCGGCTGGTTGTTGTCCGGCTCGAACCACCGAACAGACTTCACAGGGTAGAGCAAATGGAACTGCGGATGAATCTCTCCTCCGCTCATGGCCCGCTCGTACTCGCGAGGCTGGGCAAGCATCGGAACGTCGCGATAATGCTCCATCTGGAATGCCTGGGAGCGGGCTGAGTTCGCCGCGAGCCTCGCTCGCACAACACGAGTGTAGTCCACCAGCTCTGTGCGATCGGAAGGCGAGTCGAAAGAATGAGTGTGAAGCGGCGCTCGATTGACGATCGCGCCGCAACCGGGCTCGGAGCGAACAACTGTTTGCCGGCCGTCGGCGTCTTCGACAACCGACAGCTTTCCGAATGACATTTGATGAACGCGTAAGCTCCCGTCTGGCCGCGTGTCAAGATATAGAAACACGCGCTCGCCGCGAGAGAATTGAGGGGCGCCGAAGATGATGCTGCCCTGGCCCGCGACCTCGCCGCCTTCTTCCTTTAGCACAATCCTGCGGCTTCCAATTTCTCC
>JBGQGO010000641.1:0-3520 GCA_041497455.1 Blastocatellia bacterium
AATTGAAAATTGAAAATTTCAAATCGAACCGGCTGTCCGAACCTATTCAATTTGCAATTTTCAATTTGTAATTTTCAATTCCCCTTTTCTACTCAGTTCAAAGCCCTCATCGCTTCATTGAAGGCGGCCATCCTCAAGGTGAAGCACGCGGTCGCAGACGGAAGCAAGACGCTCGTTGTGAGTTACGATTACCGAGGTCAGCTTCTGCGATCTGTGAACCTCCCTGAGCAGGCTATGAATGCTTTCACTTGTCTTGCTGTCGAGGTCACCCGTTGGTTCGTCTGCCAGCAGCAAGCGCGGCCGGCCTACTAGTGCTCTTGCCAGCGCGACCCTTGCTTGCTCACCACCGGACAACTCTCCGGGCCTATGCGTCACGCGATCGGCGAGGCCGACGCTCTTCAGCATCGATTCTGCTCGCTCGATGGCCGCTCGGCGCGAGCTACGCGCTATGAGCAGCGGCATCATCGTATTTTCAACGGCAGTGAACTCGGGCAGCAGGTGATGAAATTGGAAAATGAAACCAATCTCCCCGTTCCGAAAGCGCGCCAAGTCTACCTCAGCCAGTTTAAAGATGTCAAACTCGCCCACTCTTACCGTCCCAGACGTCGGTCGGTCTAATCCACCTAAGAGATGCAATAAAGTAGATTTTCCAGCGCCCGAGGGACCGATGACCGCAACCATCTCACCTTCATTGATCTCCACACTCAGGTTTTGAAAGACAGGTACACTACTGCGTCCCGATTCGTAGATCTTCGTGAGACCTTCGGCGCGAACAAACGCCGCCGCGTGTACACTCGGACGTGGCGATGCGACGGAATTGCTCTCCTCAACCTTTCTCGCGCTTATGGCGTCGTCGCTGTACATGTCGGTTTTCGCACCCTAATGAAGAGCCTCACTTCGGGCTCTTCTCAGTAACAGGTTTAACGTCTTCAATCCGCAAAACCGTGAATTGATAGTCATATGAATTCATGTGTCCAAATCCTGTGTGAAGAGTGATGCTGCCGAGTTTCTGCGTCGGCCTTATGCCATCGAAGGTTCCGACTGCCAGAATCTCGACTCTCTTGGTCGGGAAGTTGATTCCGCCGCCCGCCGTCTTGACAGGGGAGGCATTAGATAAGTTGCGAAATCTCTTGAGGAGCTTTGATTTTGTTGACTTCTCATACGATGGATCGAATTGTACCCATGCTTCTTTCCCCTCGCATGCGGGGTCAAAGAATAGGGAGCCTTCAAACCCCACTATGTAAACAGCCCTGACTCGCACCAGTTTCTTGTCATTTAACTCGGCCTCTCGAACCAGATCGCAGTACGCAATCGTGGGGACGTCCGCAAGCGCGGTCTTAGCTCGAGTGATTGGCAGCACGCTCACCGATGCGACAAGGATTAGCGCGACGGTGAGGCTGTTCTTCTTCGGCATGCTGGTCTTTTGCTCGTCATTCATAACGTAGTGCTTCAACAGGGTTAAGCCGCGCGGCGTTCAGCGATGGAAATATTGTGGATAGGAAACTGATTGCGATTGTCACCGCGACGACGATGACAACGTCGATCACCGTCGCGTGGAACGGAAGATAGTCTAGCGCGTACGCGCCTACCGGCAGCTTGATCCAGTGATGGCCATTCGCGAAATAGCAAAAGCCGGTGCCTATCACAACGCCGAAAATGATGCCCACGATTCCTATCGACAATCCTTGAGCCATGAACAAATACATAACGCTGCGATTGGTCGCGCCCATCGATTTGAGAATCGCTATATCTTTGTGCTTTTCCATCACGATCATGATCAGCACCGTGATGATGTTCAGCGCGGCGATTCCGATAACTATCAACAACGCGATGCCGGTGAGATACTTCTCATAGCTCAGCGCGCTGTAGATCGGTGCGTTGAGTTGCTGCCAATCCTGCACTTCATAATCATCGCCCACCGCCGCGAGCACCTCGCCGCCGATTTGCTTGACCGCGTCGACGTCGTCAACTTTCATCTGGATGATCTCGGCGACATCCTCGGCTCCGGACAACCGCTGAGCGGCTTCAAGCGAAATGTACGCCCACGTCGCGTCGTAATCGCTGAGGCCCGACTCGAAGATGCCTGCGACTTTGAAATCGCGATAGCGAGGCGCAAGCCCAACCGGAGTCAGATGGCCTTGAGGAGAAATGATCGTTGCGATGCCGCCAACTTTTAGCCCTACAGTTCGAGCGAGTTCGCGGCCGAGAATAATTCGGTCGATCTTCGCGCCGCTCTCCGGGTCGGTCTCAGGTTCGGCGAGCGATTGCGGATCACCCTCGGCGGTGAATTGAAAGACTTCGTTCGCGTTGCGGGGTGCGCTCAAGTCAACGCCTTTGAGGACCGCGCCTTCGGTGTCTTTCTGGCCCTGAACGAGCACACGCTGATAGAGGGTTGCCGAGGCTGACCGAATGTGAGGCAACGAGCTTAGCCGTCGCACCAACTCGCGGTAGTTCTCGATCGGCTGGCGCTCCTTGTGAGTGAGATTCAGGTGAGCGGTGCCCGACAGTATCTTCGCCTGGAACTCCTGCCGGAAGCCGGTCATCATCGCGAGCACGACTATGAGGGAAGCGACCCCCATTGCCACAGCGGCGATGGCGATGACGGTGATGACCGAAATCATCACTTGTTTGCGCCTGGCGCGAAGATACCGGAGAGCGATGAAGAGTTCGTAAGGCACGTTTTAACAAGTGCAGAGGGGCAGGGGAGCAGAGGAGCAGAGGAGAGTCATTCTTCCTTTCCCCTCTGCTCCTCTGCTCCTCTGCCCCCCTGCGTGGCTTCCGGGCGCATATGCGGAAACAGAATCACGTCGCGGATCGATCTCGAATTGGTCAGCACCATCACCAGCCGGTCGATGCCTATTCCTTCGCCCGCGGTGGGGGGCATACCGTAAGACAACGCGCGGATGTAGTCTTCATCGATCACCATCGCTTCTTCGTCGCCGCGCTCGCGGAGTTTCATCTGGGCCTCGAAGCGCTGCCGTTGATCGACCGGGTCGTTGATCTCGCAAAAGGCGTTTGCGATTTCCATCCCTGAGATAAACAGCTCGAAGCGATCTACGAACCGGGAATCGCTCTGATTCTGCTTCGACAAGGGCGAAAGCTCAGTCGGAAACTCGGTGATGAAGGTCGGGTGGATCAAGCGCGCTTCGGCTACGTGTTCGAACACCTCGCCGAGGAGATGGCCATAGTCGAGCGATCTGAAATGCGGGATCTGAGATTTGAGATTCTGGTCCCGCTCCGCCAATCGCAGAATGCCTTCGTTTGTCGATAGATCATCGAGCGTTGGCCGCTCTTGATCGTCTGGCCAGTAGTGAATCACGGCTTCGCGCATTGTGAGCCGCTTCCACGGACGCGCGAAGTCAATCTTGTTCTCGCCATACTCGATCGCCGGCGTACCGCATACCTGTTCGACCAGAGACGAGATCAATTCTTCGGTCAGCTTCAGGAGGTCTTCATACTCTGAATAAGCTTGGTACCATTCGAGCATCGTGAACTCGGGGTTATGCGAGCGGTCGATGCC
>JBGQGO010000642.1:0-3517 GCA_041497455.1 Blastocatellia bacterium
GTCCGTTGATTGTGCTCAGGTCGAATTCGTTGATCATTGGTTCGCCTCTCACTAGTAGACACACTCCACCGCGGTAAGGGGTGCTGCAACAGATATGCCCAACGAGTCCAGCGCTCCTACACAAGCGACAACGCCCGTCCCACAAAGCCACATGAGCGAATTGGCCCATAGCCCTGCGCGAAAGACCGCACTGCGGATCACGAGTTCGTAGTTCGGCCTTCAGGCGGAAGTTGGTATGTTAGTCTCGCCGCAACCTACTAACTTCCGCCTGAAGGCCGAACTACGAACCACTATGAGCAGGCGGTTTGGTCGCGCCTAACGGAAGCCCGGCATAGCCCTTGGTTAATCGTTCGTAGAGACTTTCTCAGTCGTCCCGTAGACATGCCCCTTGCCCTGTGCGCTAATATGACGGCGTTCACCGCGGCGTTGAACAAAGCGCGCCGCGCCGGATGAAAATGGACGAGACATTTCAATTCCTGATTCGTCACGGGTACTCGGTGCTATTCCTTTGGGTGCTGGCCGAACAACTGGGCCTGCCCTTGCCTGCGACTCCGCTGTTGCTCGCAGCCGGAGCGTTGGCCGGCGCGGGCCAGATGAACCTCTGGCTTGCGATCGCTCTCGCGGTGCTGGCTTCGCTGTTAGGTGACGTGAGCTGGTACGAGTTCGGAAGGCTTCGCGGAGGCAAGGTGTTGAACCTGCTTTGCCGCATCTCGCTCGAACCCGACTCGTGTGTTCGGAAGACGGAGAATGCGTTCGTTCGTCACGGGTCGCGCTCGCTGCTGATCGCCAAATTCGTCCCCGGCTTGAATACGATGGCGCCGCCACTCGCTGGAATAATCGGGATGCGGCTTTGGCGCTTCTTGATCTTCGATGCGCTGGGAGCGCTGCTCTACATCGGCTTATTCGCCGGCCTCGGATACGTGTTCAGCAACCAGTTTGAACAAGTGGCTGCGCGCGTCGCGAGCCTGGGCTTCTCACTGCTCGTGATTCTTGTCGGAGGCGTAGGCGCTTACATTACTTGGAAGTACATTCAGCGCCGGCGATTCATCCGCAGCCTGCGAATCGCCCGTATCACCCCTGAAGAGCTGAAGCGTAAGATCGAAGCGGGTGAAGAGGTCGTCGTCGTCGACTTGCGTCATTCTTTGGACTTCGACGCCGAGCCGCAAACGATTCCCGGCGCCATTCGGCTGGCGCCGGACAGAGTTGAAGAGGGTCACAATCAGATTCCGCGCGACCGCGAGATCGTTCTGTTCTGCACCTGACCGAACGAAGCGACCAGCGCCCGTGTGGCGCTGCTGTTGAAGCGACGAGGCATCGAGAAAGTACGTCCGCTTGCCGGTGGGTTCAGCGCGTGGTTCGAGCGAGGCTTTCCGGTGGAGGGAGGCAAAGTCTAAGTTAACGACTACGGTTGCCTCGCCGCTTAATTACGCCTTGAGTGATCATTACCTGAAGTCTTCGGGTAAGAAATACGAACTGCGATTCAGGATCAAGCTCGCTGCGGGCGAATCGGCCGGCTAACTCAGAACGACGGGAGGAATTCATGCACATCATAAGAGCCACTTGCCTGACTTGCTTGCTGTTTGTCATAAGCCCGATATCTAGTGCGGTCTCATCGGCGCAAGAACCATCCATCGATTTGGCTCTCGCCGAGCAATACTTTCAAGAAGCGCAAGCGATCTGCCGCGAGGACAACGGCAAGCTGTGGGGCGTGTCGCTCTGCGGCCCGTTGATGTTTGTTGAACGCGGCACGCGGATGATCGTCGCAAATCAAAGCGATGCAGAGAGCAATCTCGTCAAAAAGGACAACGTGTTTGTTGGCCGGCTGCCGGAAAAAGAGACGATAGCCAACACCGCTACTCGATGGGCCGGAGTAAAGTGGACGATGGTCACTTGGCCGCTGCCATCCAACAAGCAAGCCCGGGCAAGGCTCATGATGCACGAGCTTTATCATCGCATTCAGGACGACTTAGGGCTGCCGGCTTCCAATCCTCCCAACAACCATCTGGACACGCGTGAGGGGCGAGTATGGCTACAGCTCGAATGGCGCGCGCTTCGACGCGCATTGGCAGCAGAGGGCGCCGAGTCCAGTAAGGCCATTGAAGACGCGTTGATCTTCCGGCTCTATCGCCGCAGCTTGTTTCCAAACTCGGATTCGACGGAACGCGGACTCGAGATGAACGAGGGGCTTGCTGAATACACCGGCATCAAGCTTCGTGGATCGCCCGACCTGGAATCGGTTGCTTACTTAGCACAGCAACTCGAGACTGCTGAGAGCAAACAGACCTTTGTTCGCTCCTTCGCTTACGCATCCGGCCCGGCATATGGATTCTTGTTGGACAGATCGAAGTCCGGATGGCGTAAAGGGCTGAAGCCCTCGGACGATTTTGGCGCGCTCGCCCAGCGACTCTACTCCATCAAGCTGCCCGCCAATCTCAAAGCAGAAGCTGAGAAGCGCTCCGCTAAATATGGCGCCGACTCGTTGAGCGCGTCCGAGGCCGAACGCAACAACAGGCGCCAAAAACGCCTTGCCGAGCATCGCGCCAGGTTCATCGACGGACCGATTTTAGTATTCCCGTTGACCGACAAGGTCTCGTATGGGTTCGATCCGAACAACGTCGAATCGCTCGACAATTTTGGAACGTCTATCCAACGTTGCGGGTGAGCGATGCGTGGGGAATCCTCGAAGTCACGGGCGGCGCCCTGATGATCCTCGAAGGACCAAGGGTGTCGCGAGTTCAGGTGCCTGCGCCTGCCGATCCTTCAAAACGAAAAGTGCAGGGTGACGGGTGGACGCTCGAGTTGAGTGAAGGTTGGAATCTCGTACCCGGCGCACGAAAAGGCGACTACGAAATAAAGAAGAGCGAGTGAGCGCGCGCTACGCGCCCAGGTAAGCCTCGCGGACCCGCTGGTCATCGAGCAGCTCGCTGCCCGCGCCTTCAAGCACGACCTTGCCGTTCTCGAGCACGTACGCTCGGTTCGCAAGCTTCAAGCTCTGGTGAACGTTCTGCTCTACCAACAACACGGTGATCCCTTCGCGATTGATCGTCTGAATGATGTCGAACATCTCGCGCACGATGATCGGCGCCAGACCGAGGCTGGGCTCGTCGAGAATCAACAAGCGCGGCCGAGCCATAAGCCCGCGAGCGATCGCCACCATCTGCTGCTCACCGCCCGAGAGCGTCCCCGCCATCTGACCCTCGCGTTCCTTCAGCGTAGGGAAGAGCGCGAAGACCCTATCGAATGATTCTGCGCGATGCCGGCGAGCTTCCTTACTGATCGCGCCGAGTTCGAGATTCTCTTTGACGCTCATCAACGGGAAGAGCCGTCGTCCCTCCGGCACGTGAGCGATGCCGCGCGCGGCGATCTCGTGAGCCGGCAGCCGATCGATGCGTTCGCCGGCAAAAGTGATCTGCCCGGCGGCGGCGCGCACTACGCCTGAGATTGTCTTCAACGTAGTGCTCTTCCCTGCTCCGTTGGCGCCGACCAGCGTGGCTATCTCAGCTTCTCGAACCGCGAA
>JBGQGO010000643.1:0-3501 GCA_041497455.1 Blastocatellia bacterium
CATCATTAAGAACAGTCCACTTTCACCTCTCGAAGTGGTGGACATAGGTATACAGGCGGCGGAAGCGCTGGCCGAAGCGCACTCTCGCGGCGTTATCCATCGGGATATCAAACCCCAGAATGTCATTATTACTCCTCGCGGACAGGTGAAGATCCTCGACTTCGGATTGGCGAAGATCGTACGAGATGAGAGCGCGATAAATACCGGCCAGGTCGACAGCCGGCTGACGGAGACGGGTGAGGTAGTAGGCACCGTCGGATATATGTCTCCCGAACAACTCAGGGATCTGCCGATTGACGCCCGTACCGACTTGTTCTCACTTGGGGTCATGCTGTACGAGTGCGCTACTGGCAGGTCCGCCTTCGTTGGCTCCACGCAAATCCAAATCTCCTTGCAGATTATTGAAGTCGATCCGCAAAGGCCTTCCGAACTCAGCACCGACATTCCAAGTGAGTTGGATGACATCATCGTCAAGGCAATCGCAAAGGACGTCGATGCCCGCTACCAATCAGCCGGCGCAATGTTAGCGGATCTCCGCAGGATGGAAAATGCGCTGCAAGGGAGCGTTCTTAATACCCGGCCGTTGACTCCAAGACCGCGATCGCCGCGGCCCACTGCGCCCGGAACGTTGTCGAGCAAAATTCGAACAGCGCCGGTCACGCTCAAGCTGGGACTCATACTTGTTCCGCTTGTGATCCTCGGAACATGGTGGGCCGTTCGGATAGCACGCCCGTCAGTGCATCAGCCGTCGCCCGAAGCTAGAAAGTGGTACGAGGACGGCGCTCGCGCCATGCGCGCAGGGGCCTTTTATGAGGCGCGCAAGCAGCTCGAGCAATCGATCTGGATAGACGATAGATTCGCGCTTTCACATGCACGGCTAGCTCAGACATACCTCGAGCTGGACAACATCGACAAGGCGAGGGAGGCACTGTTGCGGGCGCTTTCGCTGGCGTCGGATCGGGCGTCGCTCACAAGAGCGGACTCCACATACATAGACGCCGTGTCCGCGACAGTAGGCCGGGAGTTCGCGAAGGCCATTGACTACTATCACAAGCTCGCTGATGAAGCGCCAGACTTCGAGAAAGCCAGCGCGTACTTAGACCTGGGGCGCGCGTACGAAAGAAGTGACAACATCGACAAGGCGCAAGACTACTATCGGAAAGCCATCGAGAAGGACTCGCAATCTCCGGCAGCACACCTGCGCCTCGCCATTCTCTCCGCCCGGCGCCAGGATTCAAACAGTGCGGTTGAGGCGTTCAACGAAGCAGAAAGACTCTATCGAATAATGACCAAACCGGAGGGCGTAACTGAAGTCCTCTACCAGCGCGGGAAGCTACTCGCCAAGACAAAGCAGCTTTCGGAGGCAAAGAAGCACCTGGAAGAGGCGCTAAAGAACCTGCCCGCCGACAACAACTACCAGCTTGTGAAGATCAAGCTGCAACTGAGCGCAGTCTACTACGACGAAGGAGACAGCGAACGCGCCAAGAATCTGGCGACTGAGGCGATCGAGCTTGCGCAGAAGAACAAGACGCAGGACCTCGTAACCGACGGAATGATCGAGCTCGGCTACACGGTTCTCTCACGTGGCGATTTCGATGAGGCCGGCAAACTGTTCAAACAGGCGCTCAACTTTGCTCAGAGCGATAAGGCGCGCAGCAGCGAAGCAAGGGCCCTGGTTGCGCTCGGAGAGTTGAGCCAACAAAGGCGCAATCTTGACGAAGCGATTCCGCTGTTTGAAGAGGCGCTGAAGTTTTACCAGGACGCAGGGTATCGCAGGGAGACCTCGAACGCGTTGCTCTCGCTTGCGCGCGCCTATCGCGACAAAGGCAATTATGAAGTGGCGATCAAAACGTTTGAACAACAAGTCAAGCTTACCACCGAGCTTGGCGACCAGGCGCAATTGGCCGCCGCGCACGTGAGCATCGCAACCCTGCTTGGTGTTGAGCAGGAAAGATATCCCGAGGCGCTTGCGCATTTGAATACGAGTTACGAGATCGACTCGGCGCGCGGCGCGAAGCTGCGTTCAGCGTATGACCAGATGAATCGGGCTAACTTGCTTTGGCAACTGGGCCGGTACAAGGAAGCGAATGACGCGCTCGCCGAAGCATCCGCAGTCGCGATCCAACCCGAGGCCACCTACAAGATTCTGCTGGCCTGGGTCCACTTGAACTATTGCCAGATGGCGCTGAGCGAGCGGCGCTTCGCCGATGTTAGGGAAAAGGGCCGCCTGGCTTTGGAGGTCGCCGGCACACAGTACAGAGACATTGCACTCAGCGCAAAGTGCGCCATCGCACTCGCGGATGCGCTTTCCGGCGCGCCTCAGCCGGCAAGACGGTTGTGTGAGGAAGCAGTCGCAACGGCACGGAACGCAACGACTCCCCGAGTTCTCTCGAGCGCGCTCCTGGCCCTCGCCGAGGTGTTGCTCCTCACTAACGATGCGCCTGGCGCGCTAAAGGCCGCCGAGGAAGCGCTGCCCATGTTTGAGCGGGGGAAACAGCAAGACTCAGAATGGCGAGCCTCGCTTATCGCCGCGCGCGCGAGCCAGGTCACTGGAGATAAATCCGCCGCGCAGCAGTATGCGTCTCGCGCCGAAAGCCTATGCGACGGGCTTCGACCGATATGGGGCGATGACGCTTACGAAGGTTACTTGCGAAGGCCGGACATTCAGGCCTATCGCCGGCAGCTCGAACAAGTAATCACCCGTAGCAAATGAAGTAACATTTAACTCCAAAGGAGAACTACACTATGATGCGCGTAACTCAGATGCCCGCACACGACGCCAGTCAACTGCCAGCAGTCTACTTCAGCCGCGAACTGCCCCCCGGGGGCGGTTCAGCCGGTGGCGGTAAGAGACCCGGCGGCAAGCCAGCCGGCAAACCGGCGCCCAAGAAGGGCGGCGGGAAAAAGACCTCGAAGAAACGGTAGTGAGAATGTAAAACAGTCTCTTGGCCCCATCCGTCCGAGGCTGAATTCATGAGCTTGTCGGTTGGCCATCCCACCGAGAAAGTTTAAGTGTGTCCAGCCTCGTTTGCGCCGTCGTGATTCGTCACGTTGATGCGGGCGGTGAACTTCTCTATGGCAGGCGGGTACTCGCCCGGATGAGGAAGCTATGCATGAAAAAGAAGAAGCCGGAGCGAGAGCCAGGCTAACGGAAGCCGAAGCCGCGGCACGGAGTGATCCTGCCGCCGTAACGCCACTCTCGAAGTTTCTAGAAGTCTGCGAAAAAAGGACGAGATTGTCCCGACTAGATCGCCTCCGAATCGTCGAGCAGGCGCTTCTGCTCCTGAACATGAACTACGTTCACCTTCCACTCAAGCGCGCCATGCATGCGGTTGATCCAATCCAGCGGCTAAAGCTACTCAGGTTCCGCCTTTTGGAAATGAAAGACATCGAGCTGCCAAGCGAGATGCAGTTTCACCAGAGGATGATGGAAATCTTCGCCTCCACTCGGGATCTTCACACGATGTATTTGTTGCCCGCGCCGTTCATAGATCACGTTGC
>JBGQGO010000644.1:0-3494 GCA_041497455.1 Blastocatellia bacterium
GGGACAGGATGTCGAGGTCAAACCCGGCGCGCCCGCCGATCAGAAAGCTCAGAGCCCTTCGAGCAAAGACAAAAAAAGCAAAGATAAAGATAAGGACAAGAAGAAACCCGACAGCAGCTCGAAGGTATTGCGCAATCCGTAGCGATCCGTGTTAAGTGCGGACACCGAATCACAATTTTTGGGCGCAGTTATTCGGTGGACTCTTTTTGGAGTGAGTGACATGCCCGATCCGATACGTGAGCAAATTGAGAGCAATTACACCGCCTTTCAATCTCAATTGCCATCGCTTCTAACATCACATCAAGGAAAGTTCGCTCTAATGCGAGACGGCCAGATTGTAGAGCTTTTCGACACCGCGCGAGATGCTTACATTGCCGGTCAGAAGGTCTTCGAAGACGACCTTCTCTTCTCCATCCAAGAGGTCATAGAAACACCTGTAGACTTGGGGTTTTTTTCACATGCCCTGCCTTAGCGGTAGATTCGTTCCCAACATTGGACTCCTTATCAACGTTGGCGTAATTCCAACCGGGGTTACGCCTTTTACCTTCTGCCTCTAACCCTCCCAAAATCGAATGGAGCCAACGCGCACAGAACCGCAGCCCCAGTTCAATGCCAAGTCCTCCGTATCACTAATGATCGTCGCGGGTGAGGCGAGCGGCGATAAACACGGCGCGTCTCTCGCTCGAGCGCTCAAGCGGCTCAATCCCGAAATCAACTACGAACTGTTCGGCTCAGGAGGCGAGCAGATGCGCGCAGCCGGAGTCGAGACGCTCGTCGATGCGCGCGAAGTTGGAATCATCGGCGTGCCTGAAATAGCTCGCGCGATCGGCAAACTCTATCGCGCATATCGAACGCTGCTCAGCGCCGCGCGATCGCGGCGTCCGTCGGCAGTCGTGCTGATTGACTGGCCCGACTTCAACATGAGGCTCGCAAGAAAGCTTCATCGCGAAGGTTTCAAGATCATCTACTACATCAGTCCGCAGGTGTGGGCCTGGCGCAGGTACCGAATTCGCGCGCTGCGCCGCAACGTCGACCGCATGCTGGTCATCCTTCCGTTTGAAGAGGAGTTCTACAAACGTGCAGGGCTCGAGGTCCGCTACGTCGGTCACCCATTGGCGGAAGCCGTTTGCACTACGGCGTCGCGCGAAGAGTTCTGCCGTCGTCACGGACTGGATCCGGCGCGTCCGATTTTCGCACTCCTGCCCGGGAGCAGGCATAAGGAGATTCACTATCACTTGCCGGTAATGCTGGACGCTACGATTCGATTGCGGAGCTTCCCATTGCGGATTGCGGATCGCGGATTGCGAATTGACAGCCAGCGCGTTGAATCTCAGATTTCAAATCCGCATTCCGCAACCCAATTCGTGATTCCTCTCGCTTCAACGGTCCGCCGCGAGGACGTGACGGCAGCGATCCAAAAAGCACAGCTCGCGGCGAGCGGTAGCGCGAGCGGCGAACCTGACCAGCTATGCGTGACCGTCATCGAGGGAGACACGTACAACGCGTTGGGACATTCCGAGTTTGCAGTCGTTGCAAGCGGAACAGCTACGGTGGAAGCCGCGCTCGCCGGCACGCCGATGGTCATCATCTATCGCGGCTCCGAGTTGAACTGGCGGTTGATTCGTCCGCTCATTCATCTGGACACTTTCGGAATGGTGAATCTGATTGCAGGCCGCCGCATCGTCCCCGAGTTGATGCAACGCGACGCAACGGGCGAGAAGATCGCGCACGAAGCAGCCGCCATACTTTCTGATCCGGCGCGTCTCGCTCGAATGCGGCAAGACCTTGAACACGTGCGCGAGTTGCTCGCCGCGGACGGAGGCTCAGCCGCAGAGCGGGCCGCGCAGGCGGTGATCGAGGTCATTCGCGAGCCATGATGGCGAGAGGGCGCCAAACTTCTGAACTTGGCAATCGTCTCGTCCAAGCTATAATCAAGTGCGGACAGCAGGCAGGGATGCCTGCGCTCCCAGAGGCAAGCTCATAGTGACGGACCAATCGCACAACTCTGATGACTCTCGCCTAACCGAGCGCGGCCGGCGGCGACTCACGAAGGTCATCATTCTCTCGATAGTCCTGCTGCTCCTGATGCTCTCGCTCATCGCACAGGGCGGGTTCAATCTCACTCCGTTCGTCACTCCCGACACCGCCGCCGAGACGCTGCTTTTGTACGCGCTCTCAACTCTTAACTTCCTGGCCTTCGTAACGTTGTTGTTCGTGTTGTTGAGGAACGTGCTCAAGCTGGTGCGCGAACGCCGCACGGCGAGGCTCGGTTCGAAGTTCAAGTCGCGGCTGGTGAGCTACGCGATAGGGTTATCGCTACTGCCGGTCCTGCTGCTGTTCTTCTTTGCTTTCGGGCTTCTGAATCGCAGCATCGACCGCTGGTTCGGCGAGCCCGCGCGGCAGATCGTGGACGACGCGCGCGCGATCGAAGAAAGCTACTTCAAGAAGGAAGAGGCGGACCTTGTGGGCAGCGCCCGCGCGCTCGCTCGAAGCATTCCGTCTGGTCCCTCGAGTGACTATGACAGTCAGGAACTCAGGTCCAGGCTCGAGCAGGAAATGGCAGACCACGATGTCGTTTTGGTGCGCATAGTGCTTCCAGTCGGACGGAAAACGATTCAGAGAGGCGAGAGGCAGGTCGAACCCGACATCGAAGAAACGCTGAACGCCGCCGAACAGCACGTTCGGGCCGGCGCGGAGTCCTTCAGCGGGAGCGACGAAGGCGACAGCCCGACTGCGATTTTTGTTATCGCTGCGGTCCGGCTCTCGAGCGGCGCGAGCGGCCCGCAAGTGCTCATCGTGGCGCGCGAGTTCCCGCCTGATCTCACTCAGCGCGCCGCAACCATAACCGAGCAGCACGAGAACTTTCACAGCATGCTCGGTAAGATCAAACGCATCAAAGCGATCTACATTTTGCTGCTGGCTGCAGTCACCTTGTTGCTGATCTTCTCCGCAAGCTGGCTCGCGCTGTACGTCGCGCGCGGCATAACCATCCCGATTCAAGCGCTGGCCGAAGCAACGGATCGAGTGGCTCGCGGGGACTTCGAACATCCGGTCGAGGTCGTCGCCGAAGATGAACTGGCCGTGCTGGTCAAGTCGTTCAACCAGATGGCTGCAATGCTCGCCGAAAACCGGGAGCGGCTCGAACACGCAGCCGATGATCTCAGCCGCATCAATCTCACTTTGGACAACCGCCGCCGGTACATCGAGACCGTGTTGGAATCATTATCAACCGGAGTGATCTCGACCGACGAGAACGCCGGCATCGCTACGATCAATCGCTCGGCGCTGTGGATGCTCGGCCTCAAAGATAAACCTGAAGACCGGACGCCGATCGATCGAGTGGTCGAAGGACCTCAAGGCGAAGAGCTCGCCGCTCTCTGCCGCCGAGCCCGCCGAAGCGACATTGCTCAGTCTGAAATAGAATTCAGGCGCGCTGACGGCAGCTCTCTTTCGACGGCGACCACTGCGATTGCACTTCGAACTTCCGAAGGCAC
>JBGQGO010000645.1:0-3492 GCA_041497455.1 Blastocatellia bacterium
AATCGGCCATCTCTTCGCTTGTGAAGTAGACCGGGACCGGATTGCCTTCGGACCGCCACCACTCCGCTACTTCGTGCGCGGCCTTGAGGTCGGCCGGCGCGATGCGATCGAGCACGACTAGAACTTTCTTGGGCCGGTCTTCATCGAGCTGTCCGCCAACCACTGCTGAGCCGTAGAGCACGACTGATTTGAGATTCTCGCCGTGCGCCTCGGTCAGCTTTTCTACAAGATCTTTCAGTTCGTCAGCCAAGGTGTCCTCCAACTCAGAATGATGACCTAACCTTGCGGTCTAACGATCAAAATTCATCGGTCACCGTTGAATTTCTTACCAACTACTGCTTGCGCCGCCGCCGCCGAAGTCGCCGCCGCCGCCGCTGAACCCACCGAAGCCACCTCCACCGCCGCCTCCGCTCCAACCTCCGCCACCCCCGCCGTCGAACCCACCGAAGTCACTTCCACCGCCACCTCCGCTCCAGCCACCGCCGGCGCCAGTCGAGTTTGAGCCTCGGCGGCGGCGGCGGCCGCTTCGGCGGCGGCCGCTGAAGCTACTCGAGTCGGCGGCGCCGCCCCAGACAGCTTCAGCGACACCACTACCCCAGATTGCATAAAGGGCCGCGCCCAATAAGGACACAAAGACGATGAGAATGATGAAATCGGATCCCGACGTTCCTGCCTGACCAGGGTTCGGCGCGCGTGAGGGCTGGCTGACGGGTTGGGGAACGGGTTGTCGTACGGCCTGACTCGGATCGATTCCCTCCATCGAAACTGCGAGCCTCTGAGCAAGGGTCGCCAGGATCATTTGTGTGCCGGTCGTGAGTGCTTGATCGAAACGCCCTGCCACGAAACCGTCTCGCATCTTGCGAATGAGCTCGCCCGCAAGGATGTCCGGAATGTCGCCTTCAAGGTGGCGGCTGACTTCCAGCCGCGTGCCTCCGCTATAAACGCCTTGGGCGTCGGGCGGTTTGATCGCCACCAAAAGCAGCAGCGCTCGCTTTTGCGCATCGCTTCCGACACCCCATTGCCGCCCGAGTCGGAGTGCGTATTCTTCGATCGGATAGCCCTGCATATTCTCAAAAGGAATCGTCACGACGGCAACCTCGATGCCCGTACGATTCCGAAAGTTCAACAGCAATGTTTCGATTTGCTGCTTCGTCGCGGGGCTGAGCTTGCGCGCAAAGTCGCTCACAAGGCCTTGCGGTAACGGCAGCCGTTGCTCGTCGATCGCCGCGTGCATTGTGGAGCACGAACCAAACGCAGAGAGAAGGAGCGATACCGCTGCTCCTTGAAGAACTCGTCGTGCTCTTATCGTTACCAACGTTTTCCCCATCGAAAGAGAGCTACCAACTATCGCTTGCGCCGCCGCCGCCGAAGTCGCCCCCGCCGCCGAACCCACCGAAGCCGCCACCGCTGTCACCACCGCCGCCCCAGCTTGAGTCTCCGCCGCCGCCGAACCCACCGAAGCCGCCGCCTCTGCCGCTGCCAAACAGGATCGCCCACAACAGCCAATCAGAGCCAATGCCTCCTCCTCGACCTCCGCCCCCGCCGCGACGACCTCCAAAAAGCCCGCGGATGATCGCGAAGAGCACAAAACCGATAATGACGATCGTGAAAAGAGGGAATCCGCCTCCGCTGCGGCCGCGTGCGCGCGCCGGCTGGCGGACCGGCTGACGCGCGGCCTGACTCGAATCGACTCCGTCCATCGAGATTCCAAGCCTCTGAGCGAGAGTCGCCAGAATCGTTTGCGTCCCGGTCGTCAACGCCTGATCGAAGCGCCCGGCGCTAAAGGCATCGCGCATCTTGCGAATCAGCTCGCCCGCAAGGATGTCCGGCACATCGCCTTCAAGATGGCGGCTGACTTCGAGTCTTGTGCCTCCGTGATAAGCGCCCTGACTGTCGGGCGGCTTGATCGCGACGAGAAGCAACAGAGCTCGCTTCTCGGAATCTCGTCCGAGGCCCCACTCCCGGCCTAATCGAAGCGCGTATTCCTCGATCGGATAACCCTGCATGTCGTCGAATGAAATCGTCACGACCGCGATCTCGATGCCGGTGCGGTCTCGAAAGTTTCGAAGCAGAGTTTCGATCTGTTGCTGACTCGCGGGGCTGAGTTTTCCCGCAAAGTCGTTCAACATGCCTTGCGGCTGAGGCAACTGCGGATCAGCGAACGAAACGGTAACGAGTAAAATTACGATCGCTGCGGTAGTGAAGAATAGTTTGATTGCTTTAGTCATAATCCCGAGAGCTGCCACTCTTTAGCCGCTCGTTGCGGAGCCAAAGGTCTGCACGTTGTTTCGTCCGGCTTGACGATGACCGGTTGCCCGGCCTGACGTCGGCGCGCACTTGGATTATGACTGATGACCGACCCGGCGCAAAGAAAATACAAGCGCCGCCCTACTGAATTCGCGGGCCGTTGAGAAAACAATCCGATGATTCCAGGAAGACGCATTGACAGGCGCTCCCCTCAAACATATACTTAGCAGTCTCAATTGAGAGTGCTAACGCGCGCATGTATCTCCATCTCATCAGCGCTTAGCTTCAATTCATTGGAAAGGAGCAACGACACGTATGGCAAGTATACGCCCACTTCAAGATCGTGTGATCATCAAGCGGATCGAGGAAGGCGAGCAGATCCGTGGGGGCATCATCATTCCAGACAGCGCCAGAGAAAAGCCGCAAGAGGGTGAGGTAATCGCCGCCGGAGCTGGCAAGAAGCTCGATAGCGGCGAGCGTCTGGCGATGGACGTCAAAGAGGGAGACCGGGTGCTGTTCGGCAAATACGCCGGCACCGAAGTCAAGCTCGATGACGAAGAGTATCTGATCATGCGCGAGGACGACATCCTCGGCGTGATCGAGAGGGCCTCGAAGGCAAAAGGAAAAGGCAAATAGCAGTTCTTAAACCAGGAGAAGAATAAATGGCTAAACACATAGCATACGGCGAGGAGTCCCGCCGCGCCCTTCTAGCCGGCATGAACCGTCTGGCGGACGCAGTGAAGGTGACGCTCGGCCCCAAGGGTCGAAACGTCATCATCGAGAAGAAGTTCGGATCCCCCACGATCACCAAGGACGGCGTCACAGTCGCTAAGGAAATCGAGTTGGAAGACAAATTGGAGAACACCGGCGCGCAGATGGTCCGCGAAGTCGCTTCGAAGACCTCTGACATCGCAGGCGACGGAACCACAACCGCCACGGTTCTGGCTCAGGCAATCTTCCGCGAAGGCGTGAAGACCGTAGCCGCCGGAGCGAGCCCGATGGCCCTGAAGCGCGGCATCGACAAGGCCGTCGAGAAAGCCGTCGAAGAGATTCAACGCCTGTCGAAAAAGGTAAAGGACAATGAAGCGATCGCCCAGGTCGGGACTATCTCGGCTAACGGCGACGCCACCATCGGCAATCTGATCGCCGAAGCGATGGGCAAAGTCGGACAAGACGGCGTGATCACCGTTGAGGAGTCCAGGACGCTGGAGACGGCTCTTGAAGTGGTCGAAGGCATGCAGTTCG
>JBGQGO010000646.1:0-3481 GCA_041497455.1 Blastocatellia bacterium
AGAGTGATAGTAGCCGATGATCCGAAGTTTCTTGCTGTCGGCGTATCGGTCCGCGTCCTTGTACTGCTCCGCTGTGATCCAATAACGGTTGGCGTGAGACTCGCTGTGCGCAGTGGCATAAGAGCGGCTTGCAGCAGGAATCGATTCTCCAAGCGTTTGAACCTCGCTGATTGAAACATTCCATTCGTTGTCGGCGGGGTAAACCTCATGAAGAACGTTGACGCCGTTCTCGAACGTACCGATCAGGAAACCGCAACACTCGTGCGGGTAAGTCTTCTCGCCGTGCTTCCTTATTTGATCCAGGTGTTCTGAGTTAACTTTGATCGCCACTTCGCATTAGTCCTTAGGTTTAGAATGTCACTTCATTTTCAGGCTTCACAGTGATCGCGTGCGAGCCCGCATCGAAACCATCCAGCAAAGCGTTGTGATGCGCGATGATCTGCGCCGCGGTCAGCAGCTTGTTGTCGATCGTCGTATGAGCGTCACTGACCAGAGTCACATCGTACCCCATGCTGACCGCACGACGGGAAGTAGTATCCACGCAGTATTCGGTCATGCACCCGGTGACGATGAGATTCTTGATGCCTCTCGCTTCAAGCTCGCGCTGGAGTGTCGTCTCAAAGAAAGAATCAGAAGCCCGCTTGCGGATTATCAAGTCTTCTTCTTGAGGTTTGATCTCTGGATGAATCTGCCAGCCTTCAGAGCCAACCTGGAGAGGATGCCCGGCGTCGCCGTCGTGCTGAATGTAGATGATCGACATATTCGAAGCGCGCGCTTTCGTTAGCAACTTATTGATCTGCTCCAGCGCCTCGCGCCCCCGGTAAGCGTGGAAGCCTTCGATGATGCCGACTTGAACGTCGATGATTAATAGTGCTGCGTCTCTATTCACAGTTGCCCTACGTTTAGCAAATACTAGCTTTCATCCCAGAACCGCTCGCTCAAGTATTTATCGCCAGCATCGGGAAACACCGTCACGATCACGCCCGAGTCGATCTTCTCCGCGACCTTGAGCGCACACGCCAGCGCTGCTCCGGATGAAACTCCCACCAGCAACCCTTCTCGCTTGCTGAGCCTGCGTGTGTACTCGTGAGCTTGCTCGGTGCCGATCTCGTAGTTCTCATCAGCGATCGACGAATCATAGATGCCCGGCACGATCGACGACTCCATGTGCTTCAGCCCTTCGAGCCCGTGAAAAGGCGAGTCCGGTTGAAAGGATATCGCTTTGATCTCGGGGTTCAGCTCTTTCAAACGTCGCGTAGTGCCTACGAAAGTCCCGCTCGTGCCCAGGCCCGCAATGAAGTGGGTGATGCGCCCGGAAGTCTGCTCCCAAATCTCGAGCGCCGTCGTCTCGTAGTGAGCTTGCCAGTTCGCCGGGTTGTTGTACTGATCAGCATAGAAGTAGAGATCCGGGTTCTCGGCGTAGAGCCGCCGCGCCTCACGAATCGCTCCGTCCGAGCCTTCAAGCGGACTCGTCAACACAAGCTCGGCGCCGTAGCTTCTCAGGATTCGTTTGCGTTCTTCGCTCGCGTTCTGAGGCAGCGCGAGTTTCACCTTATAGCCGCGCGCTGCCCCGATCCACGCGTAAGCTATCCCCGTGTTGCCCGACGTCGCATCGAGAATGATCTTCCCCGGAGTTAGCTTACCTGTGCGCTCGCCATCCAGAATCATGCTGAGCGCGGGACGGTCTTTGACGGAGCCGCCCGGGTTGAACCATTCAGCTTTGGCGTAGATCTCGACTTTGCTCGACGGAGAAGCGATGTTCCTAAGCCTGAGCAGCGGAGTGTTGCCGATTAGCTCCCACGCCTCCATCGGCGCGTGCGCTCGACGCAGAATGCTGTCGGTTATTTTGCTGCTGGCCTTCGCGTCCATCGTGCTTTCTCTTGCGTCTTCGGCTTGGATTCGAGGGTAGCATTATGCCCGAACCCGCGTAGCGGGCGAAAGCATGTCGCCGAGGCAAGTCTGCGCAGCCCGGGTGTGATTAGGATTGGGACGACCATAAAAGTGTCTTGTGCAAATCCCACCCACGGTAGTGGGTGGATAGTTCAAGCCCAGCCTACACAGGGAGGAAACCCGGGATTCCCGTTTTCCTCTCCTTCTCTCCCCTCGCGGCGCGAGGGGGAGAGAGACATCACAAAACAAAGGGGGCGGGCGGCTCTCTTTGTAGGCTGGGCTTGAACCATCCACCCACTTCCGTGGGTGGTATTCCCGGAGTTTTCGCACAGTCTCTGCCGTGGGTGGGATTGGCGCCGCGCGAGTGACTTGTTGCGACGCGCGATGATAAACTCTCCAGGCTGGCAAGCGACAACCGCTGCGAATTCAATCGAGGGATCATGGACTATTCAGAGAACATACTTGGCCTTATTGGAAACACTCGTCTCGTAAAGCTGAACAAGCTAACCAAAGGCATCGACGCAATCGTGCTCGCAAAGATGGAATCGCTTAACCCGGGCGGCTCGGTCAAAGATCGCATCGGCACTTCAATGATCGACGCCGCCGAGCGCGACGGCCGCCTCAAGCCCGGCGGCACCGTCGTCGAAGCGACCAGCGGCAACACCGGCATCGGAATCGCGCTGGTCTGCGCTGTGCGTGGCTACAAAGCTGTCTTCGTGATGACCGATAAGTGCTCGGTCGAAAAAGTCCGCTACTTGAAGGCGCTCGGCTCCGATGTAGTAGTCGTTCCAGTCGCCGCTAAGCCGGACTCGCCCGATCATTACGTCAACACCGCGCGCCGTATCGCACAGGAGACGCCCAACTCGTTGTTCGTCTTTCAGTACGGCAATGCCGCGAACCCGGAAGCCCACTATCGGACGACGGGCCCCGAGCTTTGGGAACAGACTCAGGGTCACATCACTCACTTTGTTGCGGGCCTCGGCACCGGCGGAACGATCAGCGGAACTGGCCGCTACTTGAAAGAGAAAAACCAGAAGATCCGCGTGATCGGCGCCGACCCTTATGGCTCGGTGTTTAAGACCTACAAGGAAACCGGCAAGCTTATGCAGGCGACGCCTTACCTGGTCGAAGGCATCGGCCAGGAGATCATTCCCGAGAACGTCCACTTCAAATACATCGACGAAATAATCAACGTCACCGATAAGGACTCATTTCAGATGGCGCGCCGGCTCGGCCGGGAAGAGGGGATTTTCTGCGGCGGCTCGACTGGAACGAACGCCGTCGCCGCGCTGCAAGTCGCGCGAGATCTCGGCAAAGACGCTGTTGTGGTGTTCCTCGTTGCGGATACCGGCGAGAGGTATCTCTCGAAGTTCCATTCTGACGAATGGATGAAAGAGAAGCGCATGTTGGGCGTCGATAAGATGACCGTCGGGCTGATCAACCAGCTCAAGTCGGACGATTCGACTCCGCATCTGGTGTCGGTGGGCCCGGGCCAAAAGGTCGCCGACGCGCTCCAGATGATGAAGACTTATGGGCTCTCACAGTTGCCGGTGCTCGAGGAAGGAAAATCAGTCGGCAGCCTCCGCGAAGG
>JBGQGO010000647.1:0-3468 GCA_041497455.1 Blastocatellia bacterium
AGTCGAACTTGAGGACGACGTCTTTTGCGGTCCGTCTATGGTGTTCACCAACGTCACAAACCCTCGCAGTCACGTACCGCGCAAGGACGAATATCGCGCGACGCTGGTCAAACGAGGCGCATCAATCGGCGCGAACGCGACAGTGGTCTGCGGCCATACGATTGGCCGGTACGCATTCATAGGAGCAGGAGCCGTTGTGACTCGTGACGTGCCGGACTACGCGATGGTGGTTGGAAATCCGAGCCGCGTCGTTGGATGGATGTGTCAGTGTGGTGTGAAGCTGGATCTGTCGCGCGAGCCTGCCAGGGAAGAACTCGCGACTTGCTCGGCGTGCGATGCCGCATACGTGAAGACTGGCGGCGAAGTGAGCCCAGCCGCCGGTTAGCGATACTTGTCCGGCGACTCTCGACGACACGCGGTCAAAGCCCGTCTGTTCAAGCAGCAAGATGATCGCCGTGCAAGGGCGCGACGATTTCCTCGACGAGCGAGGGCCGCAGCTCGATCTTGACTATGCGCTCTGCCCCGCATTCGTAGCAGGTCTGAATCAATCGATTGTCGTTGTTGCGTGGATGCGGAATACCCCAGTAGTGAGCGTGGTTCCTCAGGAAAGCTAATAAACTCATTATCGTGCCTCCATGCTATCAAGGTCCATTGTGACTGTTTTTATTCCCTCAATAGATAAGACGCGATCCAAGATGGTTTTGCTTCAAAAAAGTTTTCTCGTCGAGAGCGGTCGTCCTTCCTATGAAACGGCTCGCCAACTTTTGCCGAGAGTACATCTTCAGTACGCACACGGAAGCTGGCACTTTGGAGACTCACAATAGCTCGTCGACATTTTCAGGCGGGCGGCCGAGCACAGCCTTGTTTCCCCTGACGACGATGGGACGTTGAATGAGGTCCGGGTTTTCAACCATGAGCCGAATCAGTTCATCAACAAGAATCGTAGACTATGAGCAACAGGAACAGAATGCCCGTGTGATATAATCGCGCGCCCTGGGAGCGAGGCATCCTTGCCTGCTTGGGTTTGCGCGATAAGAGGCAGGGATGCCTGCGCTCCGAGGGGAGATTCCACAAGGGCCGCTTGGAAGACATGCACGACGTCCACGAGGTAGAACTTCAAAGCGTCACCAAGCGCTTCGGCGATGTGACCGCCGTCGACTCAGTCTCGTTGTCCGTCCTGCGAGGCGAGTTCCTGACCCTGCTCGGCCCGTCGGGCTGCGGCAAGACGACGCTGCTCAGAATGATCGCTGGATTCGAGCTGCCCGACTCCGGACGCGTTGTTCTGGGCGGCCGCGAAGTTTCCCAACTCCCGCCTCATCAGCGTGACGTCACCACGGTGTTCCAACACTACGCGCTCTTTCCGCACCTCAACGTGTTCGACAATGTAGCCTTCGGGCTCGAGCGCAAACGCGTCGCGCGCGATGAGGTCACGCGACGCGTTGCAGCCGCGCTCGAGATGGTGCGGCTTGGCGGGCTTGATGAGCGTCAACCGAGTGATTTGTCGGGCGGACAACAACAAAGAGTCGCGCTGGCTCGCGCCCTGGTTGTGGAACCAAGAGTGCTGTTGCTGGATGAGCCGCTCGCTGCCCTCGATCTGAAACTAAGAAAGCAGATGCAGATCGAGTTGAAGAGCTTGCAGCGGCGCTTGGGAATCAGCTTCGTCTACGTCACTCACGATCAGGAAGAAGCACTCACGATGAGCGACCGGATCGTGGTTATGAATGCCGGCCGCGTCGAACAGACAGGCCGCGCCGAAGAGATCTACGAGCGCCCCGGAACGGAATTCGTCGCGGGCTTCATCGGCGTATCGAACATCATCGAAGGTACCGTTGAAGAAGTGACGGGCGAACTCGCCGTGGTCAGCGTCGGCAACGCCAGAGTCGGCGCACAAGCTGATAGCGTGAAGCCCGGCGAGCGCGTGCGCGTGCTCATCAGGCCGGAGAAGATCAGCATCTCGTCTGAAGCGGCGCCCGGCGGGCTCTCAGGCAAGATCGACTCGACCGTTTATCTCGGCGAAAGCACACAGTGTAGGGTCGTCATTGGGAACGGACAGACGCTCACGGTGCTGGAGCAGAACCGGCAACCGTTTCAATCTGCACAAGCTCGAATCGGCCAGACGGTGTGCGTTAGCTGGGAGCCTGACAGCGCGGTGATTTTGAAGGGATGAACTATCCGGACTTGATCTCACTTCGAGGACGCAGCCGGCTGCCCCGGTACGCGTTGTGGGTTGTTCTACTGCTTAGTGCGGGTGTCCCCCGAATCCTTGGTGCCTTCCTGCTTCCCAACGAAGAAGGGGATCCGTATTCATATCTTCAAGCCATACAAATGATGCGCGCCAGCATAGCCGGTGGGACGTTTACAGTATCCGAGTTGTTCGGGTTCTGGCTGCCTCTGTACCAGTTCATCTGTGCGCTGATAAGCGTGGTCGTTGGTCATCCACTGTATGTAGCAAAACTTGTTTCTGCCGTTTGCGGAACCGGAGTGTGCCTCCTGGTGTTTGGAGTGAGCCTGCAACTGACCGCGAACCGGACGCTCGCGCTCTTAGCGTTCGCGCTGATAGCTCTTAATCCGATTCACATAATGTACTCTTCGTTCTCGATGTCAGATGTCCCGCACGCTTTGCTGCTGATGACCAGTTTGTATTTTGCTATCAAGGATCGTTGGGTGCTTGCCGCGAGCTTGGTGGCGGCTGGCGGCCTTATGCGTCCGGAATCCTGGCTATTTGTCGCGTTGCTGCCGGTGCTTCAGTGGTTTCTGCACCGCAGAGTTTCACTGGTAGCTTTTTTCATTGGGCTGTCTGCTCCTGTGGTTTGGATCTACATCTCGTGGGCGGCGACGGGCGATCCGCTCGAGTATTTCAAGGTGCGTAACGATTACGTCAGAGAGCTGCTTTCAGGGAACCCAGGTCTCGAAGACTTATCTCCATCGCATGTTATCGCCAACCTGAAAACGCTGTTGTACTCAACCGGGCCCGCCGTGATGATCGCGTGCTTGATTGCTGCGTGGCTGCTTGTAAAACGTATCGGTCGTCAACCAAGCCGCGCGTCGGAATCATCGCCGGCCGTAGTGGTGAACGCCGCATACTTTTTCTCATCTCTCGGCTTTCTCCTAATAGCCTACTTCACAAAAAACCAACCAGCCATATTCGCTCGGTATTGTCTCGTTCTGTTTGCGTTGGGTCTTCCTGTCCTCGCGTGGACGTTGTTAGCTACTAGACAGTGGAAGCCAGTCTGGGCTCTCGGACTATCAGTGCTGCTTTTGGCTTTATGTCTCTGGCAGTTTACCGTTCAGCTTCGTGATGGAGTCAGCTTCATCAACCACGTATCACAGAAGCGGATTGTCGCGAACTATCTGAAAGACAAGTTCCAGGGCGGTTCGAATCTCAAAGTCTTTTGCGATGACGATACCGTCAAAGTCTTAGCCGGCATTCCCGCAGATCGTTTCGTGACCTCGTCCAGTTCACCGACT
>JBGQGO010000648.1:0-3462 GCA_041497455.1 Blastocatellia bacterium
AGTGGGTGGATTGTTCAGATGCGGCCTACAAGACGAAGGCCCTTCGACTGCTTCCCGAATACCACCCACGGCAGTGGGTAGATTGTTCAAGCCCGGCCCACACAGGAAACCGATCGACTGCGTGCCGAATCCCCCCAACGGCAGTTGGGGGATCGTTCAATTCCAGCCTACATAGGGGCGCAGCCGAGATTCCCGTTTTGCCCTCTCTCTCCCCTCGCGGCGCGAGGTGAGAGAGTTAACCAAAACCGAGGGGGCGGGCCGCCTCTCTTGTAGGCTGTACTTGAACGATCCCCCAACTGCCGTTGGGGGTATTCAAGAAGCAATGCGGGCCGCGTCGATGTATGCTGTCCTTGAACGGTCCACCCACTGCCGTGGGTGGTATTACTGGAGGTTTTACGCAGTCTCTGAAGTTGGGCGTTGTGGCATTCGTCGCATTGCTGGGGCGAGTTCGACGCCAATGGATTCTCAACGTGAATCAGGTAACCGCATCCGACAAAGCCGGACTTGCTCTTCAAAAGCGCACGCGGTTGATCGTTGCATTGACCGCCCTCGCGGCAATCTCCGCCGCTGTCGAAATCGAAGCCCAATACTTCGGGCCTCGAACAATCGTCTACATCTTCAAGCCGCTGACCATGATCTTCATAATAGTCATCGCGCTGATCATGGTCAGCGAGTTCAAAGGCTATCGCAAACTCGTTGTCGCAGCGCTTTGCTGTTCGTTAGTTGGAGATGTTTTCCTGATGCTGCCCTCGGACCAGTTTGTTCCGGGTCTGGTGAGTTTCTTGATTGCGCATTTCTTCTACATTGCCGCGTTCAGGGCCCGGCCTTCCGGATTGCCGTCAGCCTTGAGCGGCTTGGCGTGCGTCGTCTATGGCAGTCTCATGCTGTTGTTCCTGTTTCCGCATTTGGGAGCTATGAAACTTCCTGTGTCGATCTATCTTGTGGTGATCCTCGTAATGGTCTGGCAGGCGCTCAGCGGATGGGTAACAAAGAGGCGAGCCGGCGCAGGTCTTGCTGCTCTTGGAGCGGTCTTGTTCGCCGCTTCGGATTCGATGATCGCGGTCGATCGGTTCACTGGAGGGTTCCGCCTGGCGGAGCTATTGATCCTTGCAACGTATTTCACAGCGCAATGCCTGATCGCATTGTCGATACGACGGCGAGCGAACGGTTTCTGACATCGTTACTACGAATCCATCTATTTCGAAGCGAAGACAACGGTCACCTGTGTCTGACCCTTTTCCGAGAACGCATTTATGAAGGCGGTGCGTTTCTTACCCTCGTCTTCGCCCGCCAGCGAGCCCATACTCACCACGCCGTTTTGCTGCACGGTGTTGGTAGTAATCTTCAATCCCGCCTGTTTGAGATTATCTTCGTAGAACTTTACGACCTTTTCTATCGAGTCGGCCGTGCTGAAACCGAAGCTGGCGCCTTCGCCGTCTTTGCCTTGAGTGGAGAAGGTTCCTTGGACGGTGGCTCCCGGATATGATGGAAACCAGTTGGGTAACTTCGCTGTGGAGCCGGCGCCGAACACAGCGGACCCGTCCTTGGTTTTCACCTCGAGCGATCCGGTGTCACCCTGGCCCTTGGCTTCGAGTGTTACCTCTTCGTCCTTGCCGTCCTTCTTGAAGATGAGCTTTCCCTTTTGCACTTCGTCCAGATTCACCGTCACGGTTTCCCCGGTCTTCTTGTCCCTGATGGTGAGGAGACCCTTTGCTTCATCTGCTGAAACGAGTTCGACGTCCGGATTCGCCTGGACCATCATCTTTGCTATCGCGAAAGCAGGGTTCTTCTCTATCTCCTTTGCTTTAATCCAAACGAATAGAATCACGGCGATGACCCCAAGCACGATGAACGTGCCGCATCCGGCGAGCACCCACACCATAACGTTTGACTTCTTCTGCGGCGGCGGCGGGAAAGGCTGTTGAGGCGGAAACGGCTGCCCGGCGGGACCTCCGATCGGTGTTGTCGGCGGTACGTAGTTTGACATGTTGGTCTCCTTTTCTCTGGAAAATCGGTCCGCGGCGATTACCCCGCCGGTACCGCAAGCGGTACTGACTCACTCGCGCTTGAGCGGCCGGCCCATTAGCTCGTTTGCGGCTTCGTTCGCCGGCTTATCCTGATAGAGCAGAGCGTGAATGCTCGCGGTGATCGGCATTTCTATTCCCAGCCGTCTGCCAAGCTCATAGATCGAACTTGTGGTCTTCACTCCCTCGGCCACCTCGCGCATCTCGCCCAGTATTTCCGCAAGCTTGCGGCCCCGGCCCAGCTCGACCCCAACGTGACGGTTACGTGAAAGCTCGCCGGTGCACGTCAGCACCAGATCGCCAAGTCCCGCCAGACCCGCCATCGTTTCGGCTCGCGCGCCTTGCGCCAGCGCGAGCCGCGTCATCTCCGCGAGCCCACGCGTTATGATAGCCGCCACCGCGTTTGTGCCGAAGCCCAATCCGCGCACAACGCCCGCCGCAATAGCTACAACGTTCTTGACCGCGCCGCCAAGCTCGACGCCTACCACGTCGGTGTTGGTGTAAATTCGAAACGAACTCGAGCTTAGAGAACGCTGGATCATCTCGCTCCACTCGCGGTTGCTGCTTGCGGCGACGATTGCCGTCGGATCGCCCTTCGCTACTTCAAGCGCAAAGCTCGGTCCTGACAGCGCCACATATCGCGGCTCGAAGCTTTCGCGCAAAACGTCGGCGACCACTTCTTCCATTCGCATCAGCGTGCTGTTCTCGACGCCCTTTGCGGCGCTGACCAGCACCGTCTCGCTTCTCAAGTGCGGGCGCAGGCGCGTGGCCATCTCACGCATCGCGTGCGAAGGCACCACCAGCAACGCGAAGTCGGCTCCCTCGATCGCGTCCTCCACTTCTGTCGTCGCGGTGATGTTCTCAGGGAGCTCGAAGTCCGAAAGGTAGAACGGATTTCTGCGAGTGCGATTGATCTCGCGGGCGACTTCGGGCTCGCGCGCCCAGAGCTTCACCTCGAGCTGATTCCGAGCCGCGACCATCGCCAACGCAGTGCCCCAGCTTCCCGCCCCGATGACGGCGACGCGATTGCCTGCCCCAGCAACGGGATCGGCAATCATCAAGTTCGCCCTCCTCTGACCGCACTTCCGCCGGAGCCGGCCTCAGCGCTGCCGGGTTTGACTCGCACGCCTATCTTGTTTTCCGTTCCGTGCATCAGCCGGTTGATATTCTCGTGATGCGTAGCCACTATCAGCGCGCATCCGGCGATCGCGACGATGATTAATGCCTTCAAGTGCGGGCTAGGTTGGAGCAACCCGTAATAGAGCAAGGTCCAAAGCGGGACCGCAGCCGTAGCGATGATCGAGCCCAGCGACACATAACGGCTGAAGTAGACAATCGCCGCCCACAGCACCAGCGTTGTGAGAACCGAGTACGGAGCGAGCGCAAGATAAACACCGACGCCGGTGGCGACGCCTTTGCCTCCTCGAAATCCGAGAAA
>JBGQGO010000649.1:0-3457 GCA_041497455.1 Blastocatellia bacterium
GTTCGACTCGAACGCCGAGTGATGTGGCGCAAGCGGCTACTGTCGCTCCAAGACGGGCTTGCGCTAGCGGTGACTATCGGAGGGCTGATCGCTGCGGCTCTCGTGGTGCTCGTGCGACTTCGACCGATTACGATGCCGGTAGTGCAGTTTAGAACGCGCCGTTGGTACCCATTGTCGCTGGTCTCGGTAGTTGGACTCGCGGCTGCTCTGATGATTCCCACGCGTTCGCTTCCGGTCAATGAACATTTGCAGCAGAGCGCGCTGACATTGAGAGCGCGGGTGAGCATCTCGAGCAGACCGCCGCAGAGGTCGAGCAAGCTGTGCCGCTCGGAACTGAGACAGCGACGCTAGCAATGAAAGCCAACTCGCTCTGCCGGCTGATGAGCCGCCTGTGATCCTTTGAGCGGCTAGAAGCGGCCAGTTTCCTAGCAATCTGAACTGCGTTGATGCGGAAGAACGGGTGAAACATATGGATCAGAGAGACAAAGACCGGTTACTGTGCAATCTCAAATCGCTTCCTAACGAGCTTGATGATTTGCTAAAAGACCTCGATGAGGAAACCTTCAGGTGGCGACCCATACCGAACAAATGGTCGGTAAAAGAAATCATGTGTCACCTCCGCGATATGGAGCGATTGGCATATCTCGCGCGCTATCGGAGAATCCTCACCGAGGACAACCCGCTGCTCGCGAATGTGGACCAGGACCACTTGGCAATCGAAAGCGACTACATCAATCAAGACGCAAAGGCTGCTCTGGAAGAGTTCAAGCGGCTGCGATGGGAAACCATCCAAACTCTCGAAGGCGCTCCGGCCGAGACCTGGTCGCGTAGCGGCACTCACTCGACCGATGGCCCAATGACTGTCGAGCAACTCGTCGTGCGCCAGATCAAAGGCAACGACCTCAACCACCTCGTTCAGATGAAGGACATCGTTCGGCTGAAGATGCCGTTGTGAATAGTAGTCCGTAGTCCGTGGTCAGTAGTCCGTAGCCTGAAACAGCAGCGATTTCCGCCGAGGGCTACGGACTACTGACCACGGACTACGGACGCCTTTGTTATGCAAACCCTCGGTGAGATAAAAGAAAAGGTTCAGGACTGCGTCGCCAAGTTTGGCGCGCTGCGGTCTGAGATCGCGCGCGTGATCGTCGGCCAGCAAGAGATCGTCGAGGGTGTTCTGCTTGCGCTGATGGCAGGCGGTCACGTTCTGCTCGAAGGCGTTCCCGGACTTGGAAAGACTCTGCTGGTACGGACGCTCGGCGAGACGATGGGTCTCGACTTCGCGCGCGTGCAATTCACGCCTGACCTCATGCCCGCCGACATCGTTGGAACCAACATCATCGTCGAAGACGAGACCGGCGAGAAGATGTTTCGATTTCAGCCCGGCCCTGTCTTCACCAACCTGTTGTTAGCGGATGAAGTGAACCGAGCAACCCCCAAGACCCAGTCAGCTTTGCTCGAGGCAATGCAAGAAAGGCAAGTTACCGTCGGTGGAACCACCTATCCGCTTGAAGGAGTGTTCTTTGTTTTAGCGACCCAGAACCCGCTCGAAATGGAGGGCACGTATCCGCTGCCCGAAGCCCAGCTCGATCGATTCATCTACAAATTAGTGATCAACTATCCGACGCGGTCGGATCTGATTGAAGTGCTGCGGCGCACGACGGCCGAAGACCTGCCGCACGCCGAGGACATTCTCACGCCGGATGAACTGACTGAGATGCGGAGGCTTGTTCGACAGGTGATCATTGCTCCTCACGTGGAGGAACTGGCGGCCGATTTGCTGCTGAGTACGCATCCTGAAAGCGAAGACGCGCCCGAGTCGGTGCGCAAGTATGTCCGCTACGGAGCGAGTCCGCGCGGCGCGCAGGCGATGGTGCTTACGGCAAAGGCGCGCGCGTTGTTGGAGGGCCGCTACAACGTGAGCACGGCTGACGTTATCACGGCCGCGAAGGCTTCGTTGCGTCACAGGATCATTTTGAACTTTGAAGGCGAGGCCGATGGCTTGAGCACGGACTCGATCCTCGATGATGTTCTTGAGTCTGTGTCTGCGTCGCAGCGGCAGGGCCGCGTGAAGCCGAGCAGCCTCTGGGGCTGGATATCCGAAAAACATTGAGAATTGGAAACTGAAAATTGCAAATTGCAAATTTGCGAGTCGGGCCGTTATCGCGCCCTGCAATCTTCAATTTTCAATTTGCATTTTTCAATTTTCAATTTTCAATGCTTTCCTTAAGTAAAGATACGCACCTAAAGAAAGAGACGGGGCTACGGGCATGACAAGAAGCCTTCTGGATACCACCTTCCTGAGAAAGCTCGAACGCCTCAGGATACAGGCGCGTCGCGCGTTTCCAGGCACGATGCGCGGCGAGCGGCGATCTACCCGTCGAGGCGCTTCTGTCGAGTTCAGAGACTTCAGAAAGTACGAAGCAGGCGATGACTTCCGCTATGTCGATTGGAGCATCTTTGCGCGGCTCGAAAGGCTGATGCTTCGCCAGTTTGTCGAAGAAGAAGACGTGAGGATCGACATCCTGATCGACCAGAGCCGCTCGATGCGTTTCGGCGAACCGATGACCAAGTTTGATTTCGCGCGGCGAGCGGCGGCGGCGCTTGCGTTCCTGGCGGTCAGCAGCCTCGATCGTGTCGGCGTAGCTACTTTCGATTCAGACTTGAGGTCGCGCATCCGAGCGCTGCGAGGCCGCGGCCACCTTCATTCGGTGCTCGCGTTTCTTGAGAAGCTCTCACTCGAACTGCCAGAAACGAGATCAAGTGAAGCCGGCTCGACTGAAGACGATGGCCAACCTGCACGCCAGGCTGCACTCGAACTGCCGGGTGACTCGCAGCCAGTCACCAGCCTCAGCGCCGTCATCAGAAGGTATCAGCGATCCAGCGTTCGGCCCGGCGTCTTGTTTGTGATTTCTGACTTTCTGGATCCCGGCGACTTTCGCGTAGAGATGAAGTTGCTTGCACAACGACGCTTCGACCTCAACTTGATTCAGGTGCTCGCGCCCGAAGAGCTGCAGCCACAGATGAGGGGCGATCTGATGCTTGTGGATTCAGAGAGCGGCGCGGCGCGAGAGATCACCGTCAACGAGCGGGTGCTCGACGCTTATCGCTCGGCGCTTTCGGCGTACACAACATCGCTTGAGTCATTCTGCCGAGCTACGGGCATCGGATACACGATGGTCACTGCCGATGTGTCGTTTGAAGATCTGCTGTTGAAGCGGCTGGTCGAAGGCAGAATGGCCGAATGAGCATTGGCGCTGAGCAAGTTTATCTTGACCCTCAGCGGAACCGTCCGGTAACATCCGGTCAGGCTGAGGGTTTCTGCAAAGTTGGTGATTGACTTGCTAATTTTTTACCAACGCTAACGCAACGGGGGCCGGGAATCACTGGCAGGCGCGATGCCCCACATTGATCGGGGATGTCAAATGCCTTTGACTTGGTCACCCACCTGTTTAAAACA
>JBGQGO010000650.1:0-3444 GCA_041497455.1 Blastocatellia bacterium
AGGTCGTGCAAGTGAGATGGCTTGATCACGTCGCTCATTGGCTTGCGCCCCGCGAGCAGCACCATGACCGCGATCACGAACGCCATCCCCGCGAGCCCTTGCCCGCCCATGAACAACAAACCGTACATCGTCGAGAACCATTGCGGGTCAAGCGACATCGCCCAATCGATCGACGCGAACGTGACCGTCAGACCGTAGAGCAACAGGCCCGGACCGCTAAGCGCCTGTAGCTTGCTGGTCAGTCTTTGCTCGCCGGTCCTGTCCTGTTCGGCGGACCAGTAGTTCAACAAACGAGTGACCAATATCCAAACCAAAAAGTAGAAAGCCGCGCGCGCGATGAAGAACCCGACGTTCAAGTAGAGATGCTTCTCTTCGACTGCCCGATTCAGCGCGGCGTTCGCAGCGAGCTTCTCCGGAGACGCCCAGGGAAAGATCGACTTCAGTCCGAACAACACCGGAATGAACAGCAGCGCGAGCAGCGGAAAGGTTCGCGTCGAGCTCTCGAGCACCCGCCTTGTCACCAACCCCCACACTCCGCCTGACATATGCTGCAGCATCAGAATCGCAAAACACCCGAGCGGTATCGCTATCCAGAAAATGTAAGCCAACAGGTACGACCTGAAGAACTGCTCGCGGCTCTCGCTGCTGATGAGCGCACCGGCAGCGCCCGCCGCAAGCGCCACCAATCCGACAGTCAACGCGCGCCGGCGGAAGCCTTCCAAATCCACCCGAGCAGTTTCAAAGCCCCCAATAATATCGCTCATTTCGCTCCCTGATGACCCTCTCCCTCTTTCGCTTCGGGCTTCTTGTTCAGCTCGCCGCGCTTGTCTGCCGGTACATCGGCAACCGAAGCGCGCTGGCTCAACTGCAATGCGCGGATGTAAGCGATAATTCGCCAGCGATCCGCCGGCTCGACCTGCGCCGAATAGTCCGGCATGTTGCCAAAGCCGTTGGTGATCACGTCAAAGAAGTAACCGACCGGGGCGTTCCTCAAGCGATCATCGTGATAGGAAGGCGGCTTGCGGAACCCGCGCTTTGGAATCATTCCGCCCCCATCACCGAGCGGCCCGTGGCAAACCGAGCAATAGATATTGAAGCGCTCCTGGCCACGGTCAAGATCCGCCGCGGTGATCTGCATCGGGAACTCGCTGACGAAGCCCTGAAGTCCGACAGAGCCGCTGGAAGCCGGCTGGCCCGGGAACTGACTCGCCGAAGTAGCCGCCATCTTATTTGTCGTCTGGCCAACTCCCGCTGTCTTGCCCGTGTAGAACTCGGCGTCGTCGCGCAGTTCGCCGCGCGCGACCGTGCCTTCGACAAGCGGCCGTGCCGAACGGCCGTCGTTGATTGAGCCGATCTGATCGACTGGCCGCAGCGGTCTGTACTTCGGCTGGTCGTGCATGTCTTGTCTGCAACCACTAACCCAAAGGGAGCTGACCACCACAAAGGCACAAAGACACAAAGGGCGCACAAGCCGAGCTTGTCTTTGTGCCTTTGTGCCTTTGTGTTTGACTCCCCTAATCCTCGACATCGCGGACCTCCGCTACGCCCTCGAGCCGGGCAAGGAACTCGCGCGTCTTTTCGCGCTCGAACATCGGGTCACGAGCCTCTATGCACAGGAAAAACCGATTGCGGCTGACCATTTCAAAGCTGTCGACGTTGAACACCGGGTGATAAGGCTGAGGCAGTCCGTTCAGCGCCAGCATTCCAAACACCGCCGCAAACGCAGCCAGCAGAATCGTGCACTCAAACGTGACCGGGATGAACGCGGGCCAACTGTTCAACGGACGCCCGCCGATGTTGAGAGGATAGGCGTTCGACGAAACCCAGTAGCACAGCGCGTATCCGCCAAGACACCCGAGTATCCCGCCAATCAAAACGATCAACGGCAACTTCGTATGCTTGATCCCAAGCGCGTCCGTCAGCTCTTCGATCGGATACGGCGAAAACGCATCCATGCGCCGGTAGCCCGCGGCGTACGCTTTGCGAGTCGCTTCCACGACCGCCGTCGGAGCTTCGAACTCGGCCATCACGCCATAGAGTTTGTGCGTTTCGTCCATCAGTTACGCCTTCAAACCGAAACCGGCGATGCCACAATTAGTTGCCTCAACCAATTTGTCCGCAGATTACGCAGATGACACAGATGTACAATCCCGTTCCTTCCCTATGTCTGCCGCATCCGCGACATCTGCGACATCTGTGGATCGCTCTTCTATCCTCAGTCACCCGACTCTTTAACCGCAGCTTGCGGCAGAATCCCCCGGATCTCGAAGATCGAGATCATCGGCAGGAACCTGACGAACAGGAATATCAGGCTCATAAACAGCCCGATCGTCCCGATGAACATCGACCAATCCCAAAACGTCGGTTTGTACATCGCCCACGACGACGGCAAGAAATCGCGACTCAGGCTGGTGACGATGATGATGAATCGCTCGAGCCACATGCCTACACCGACGACGAGTGATATCAGCCACAGCGCCAGCACGCTATGCCGGACGCGTCGAATCCAAAGCACCTGGGGCACAACGACGTTGCAGGCGATCAGCGCCCAATACATCGTCGCGTACGGTCCCTTAAAGCGATTCATTACCATGTATCGCTCGTACGTGCTGCCCGAGTACCAGGCCATGAACGTCTCCATCATGTAGCCATAAGCGACTATCAAACCGGTCGCCAGCATGATCTTCGACATGTTGCGCAGGTGGCGCACCGTGATGAAGTCTCCCAGCCCGTAAAACTTTCGCAGCGGTATCGACAGCGTCAGCACCATCGCGAACCCCGCGTAGATCGCGCCCGCCACGAAGTACGGCGGAAAGATCGTCGCGTGCCAGCCCGGGATGATCCCGATCGCAAAGTCGAAACTCACAACGGTGTGCACCGAGATAACCAGCGGCGTCGCAAGCGCCGCCAGCAACGCATAAGCGGTCTCGTAGCGATGCCAGTGTCGAGCCGAACCCCGCCAGCCCATCGCCAGCATCCCGTAGATTACCTTCGCCGTTCGCCTCTTCGCGCGATCGCGCAGCGTCGCGAGGTCCGGAATCAGCCCTACGAACCAGAACATGAGCGACACAGTCGCGTAAGTCGATACCGCGAACACGTCCCAGATCAAAGGGCTGCGGAACTGAGGCCAAACGCCCATCGTGTTGGGATAAGGCAGCATCCAGTAGGCGAGCCACGGCCGCCCCGTGTGTAACAACGGAAACAGACCCGCGCACGCGACCGCGAACAACGTCATCGCTTCTGCGAAGCGGTTGATCGACGTTCGCCACTGCTGACGCAACAGGAATAGAATCGCCGAGATCAGCGTGCCCGCGTGCCCGATGCCAATCCACCAGACGAAGTTGATTATGTCGAACGCCCATCCAACCGGAACGTTGTTGCCCCAGATTCCGATCCCGGTCACCACCAGATACCCGATCGTGTAGAACAATCCGAGCGCGATCG
>JBGQGO010000651.1:0-3432 GCA_041497455.1 Blastocatellia bacterium
CGTCGCTCCCTTGTCCTTGTCGGCGGTCAGCTTAACCTGGGTTACGCCTTCTGGGAGCGGCTTATCAAGCTTGATTTGATTAGTCTCGTGGTCGACGGCGGTTATCGTCGCGAACGGCGGAGTTATCGCCGCCCCGAGAATCTGCTGGCGCTTGCCGTCTCGTGTGTATGCGACGAATTGAGGCGGAGTGCTGTAGCTCCCAGTTTGCTTATCGCTCTGATCTCCGAATCGCGGGCCCAGAACGATTTCAACCGCCTGCGGGCTTCCGCCTGATATGACCTCTGCTGTGACGTCGAACACGAAGCTGCCGCCATGGAATGTGAGTGACTTCTTCGCCGTGATCGAGGGCGAAGCGTACGTGAAAGTGATCGTCCGCGACTCATCTGTACCCAGCGTGACGTCAGTTTCGTTGGGATTTACTCCTTCGATCTGGAAGTTCACATGGTTCAATTGAAGCGCGACTTCAGGTGACCAGGGAGTGCGCAGGCTCAACGGCGCGCTTAGCGGTTCGGGTATCTGTTGCGGTATCAGTTGGAGCTCGTTGCCATCTGCCCCGGTTATGTTGCGCTCAACGCCGTCCTCTTTGTACTTGGCGAGGATCCACGATGTCGCAACTGCGCCGCGATTCGACAGCGTCGCGCTCCAGAAGGCACTCCTGATCGTGATCTCGCGAGGCGCGGCTTGAGTCGTCTGAACTTGCGTTTTGGGCTGAGCCGTGGCTGGCTTCGTTGGCGTAACTTTCTTTGTAGGGGAACCGGAGCTTGGTGCGGATTCTGCGCCGTTTGTTGCTGTTTTGTCGGGTGGACGCGCTTCAATCGGCGGCGGCGGCGGCGCCAGGTAGCGCATGATGAGAGGCCACGACATCAGCACCACCAACGAAAGGGCCAATGCCATTATCAAACGAGTTCGATCCATCAAATCACATCAGGCGGGTATCCGCCCGTCCTTTGCTACCTCACAGGGTCATAACCGCCTGTATGAAACGGGTGGCACCGAAGGAGCCTCCGAGCTGCGAGGTAAACGCCGCGCAGCGCGCCATATTTCTCGATTGCCTGCATTGCGTACTCAGAACAAGTGGGCGTGAATCTGCACGACGGCGGGAGTAGCGGCGAGATAAGCAGCCTGTAGGCGCGAATGAAAAAAATCAGAACAACCTTCACTTCTGGCCCGCCCTCTGTAGAAATGTTATGAATTCACTCTCAAAGTCGCGATAAGCGGCCTCCACCAGAGACCGCTTCGCGTTAATGACTATATCAACTCCTTGTGGGACTAGCCATTTGTTTCTTCTGAATGCTTCGCGCACCAAGCGACGAGCGCGATTGCGCTCAACGGAGTTTCCCATCTTTCGCGTCGTGGTGATGCCAATGCGAGCTCCGTCGGTCTGCTTCGTAAGCACAAACGCCGTGAAGTACCTGAATTGTGTTTTGCGGCCTTCCTCGTACACGCGACGGAAAACGTCGCGCTTCAGGATCCTGTCAGTCTTAGGAAACTTTTCGGATACCTCAGTCATTGTCCGTGGTCCGTAGTCCGTAGTCAGAGGCCGACCGTTTAAGTTGCCGGGCCAAACTACGGACTACGGACTACTGACGTTCTTAGTAGTGCGCAGGTGTCAGCCGCGTGCGGCCCTTCGCGCGGCGCCGCTTAAGCACTAGTCGCCCGCCCTTTGTGCTCATGCGCACCCGAAAGCCGTGCGTCTTGGCGCGACGGCGGTTGTTGGGCTGAAAGGTCCTCTTCATCTTTCTACGCTCCTCGAAAAACGTCTCTACAGAAAAGATTAAACCTATAGAAACAGGTAGTGGTTGTCAAGCTTGCTCAAAGCGCAAACGAGCGCTAACTAGGCTCGCCGGCCAGAGATTCAAACGCTCTACCCACAAGTGCGCGAGGAGCGCTAATTGTTTTGAATCCGGTCCAAAGCCGGAGCTTGCGCAGAGCTACCCTTGCGGGGCATTATTATTGACAGGGTGTGGCGGCGATGTTAAGTTGACCTCGAAATTCCATTCGGACGTGCCCCCCTGTTAAGAACATATGACAAAGAGAAGCGGTAACAGGTTCGACGACCGCAAGCGGGAGATATTCGCGACGATAGTGAAAGATCACATCGCCACGGGCCAGCCTGTTGGATCGTTCGCGCTCGCCAAACAGTCGCGCGAGAACTTGTCGTCCGCTACCATCCGCAACATCTGCGCGGAGCTTGAAGACGAAGGCTATTTGACGCACCCGCACACGTCAGCGGGACGGTTGCCCACTGATAGGGGCTACAGGTTTTATGTTGACAATTTCATAGGCTCGACGAAGCTTTCGCGGTCTGATGCGGCGCGAATAAACGAGCGATTGCTCGATGAGCAGTCGCTGGCGAATCCGGAACTGCTGATGGAGCGCACGAGCCGGCTGCTGTCGCAATTGTCCGATAACGTCGGCATAGTGGTGTCGCCCTCGAGCTCGAGGGACATCCTTCAGCACATCGAGTTCGTCAGGCTGCCAGACTCGCGCATACTAGCCATCACGGTATCGAGCGCGGGCCGCGTGCAGGATCGCGTGATTCGCATTGAGGGCGATTTCGCACAGGACGAGCTGAATGCGACTTCGCGTTATTTGATCGAGAACTTTCACGGCTGGACGCTGGCTGAGATCCGCGACGAGTTACTGCTTCGGATGAGCGAAGAGAAGGCGCTCTACGATCAGTTCCTGCGCAACGCTGTGCTTTTGTGCAGCCAGAGCTTGCAGGAAGGCGACCAGCCCGACGTTTTCATAGAGGGAGCTTCGAACATAATATCGAAGCCTGACTTCGCGGACACCGAACGTATTCGTGCGTTGTTCAAGATGTTTGAGCAAAAGAGCCGCATCGTGAAGATATTGAATGAGTGCATCGAGAGCGCGAGTCGCGAGGCAGTAGCCGTGCGCATTGGCAGTGAAAATCGACTTGCAGATCTGCGCGGCTGCACGGTGATCGCTTCGCCGTGCGTTTATCCGGGAGGCGCTGCCGTGGGTAGCATAGGCGTAGTGGGACCGACGAGGCTCGAATACGACCGGCTGATCGCTGTAGTGGACTACATTGCGAAGTTGTTCGAGCGCGCACTCGGCGGAACCTCGGCTAGGACGCTATGAGTCTTCGGCAATGGAACGACGATAGGGAAAGACTTAAAAGAAGGAAAATGAGAAACAAGAAGAACGAGCCAAGGGATATACCGATTACTTTTGATGGCGACGAGAGTCTCGGATCAAACTCAGAAGAGGGATCTGACTTGCCCCACGAAATCGAGCTAGCGGCCAGCCCGAGCGATCACCAGCAAAGCGTCGGCCCATCGGAAGAAGAAGCCGAAGACCCTGCTGATCCGGCCGACGCTCGGCAGGACCCCGTCGCTCAGCTACAAGCCCAGATCGATGCGCTTACTGCTGAGAAGGCTTCGTTATATGACAAACTGCTCAGGCGGC
>JBGQGO010000652.1:0-3432 GCA_041497455.1 Blastocatellia bacterium
GCAAGTCGGGGTTCTCACTCAATGGTCGCGCGCGGCTGGTTCCCGTCAGACTTTTGTCGCCGGCGTCGATGCGCGCGAGGTGCGAGGCGCGAGCGATGAGCTTGTGTTCGTCGCCGGCCGGGTAACCTCATCGGTAGGATCAGGAGGCCGCGAGCGAACCGTCGGTGTGTTCGGACAGGACCTGATTCGAATTACTCCTCGATGGCTGCTGACCCTGGGGGTGCGAGCCGACCGCTGGCGCAACTACGATGCGTTGTCGTCCTCGCGTCCGCTTCCGGCGCAGACCCCGGTGACCAATACTCGGTTTGCCGATCGAATCGAGACTGCGTTTAGTCCTCGCGTGTCCCTGCTTCACAAGGTGACCGACAACTTCTCGCTAATGGTATCCGGCTATCGCTCCTTTCGAGCGCCGACGCTCAACGAGCTGTATCGCTCATTCCGGGTGGGCAACGTGCTGACGCTCGCAAACGACAAGCTTCGAGCCGAGCGGTTGACCGGCGGCGAAGCTGGAGCGAGCTTCGCGGCGTTTGATAGAAAGCTCAACGTTCGCGGCACGTTCTTCTGGAGCGAGATTATTCGCCCGGTTGCGAATGTCACACTGAGCGTCACGCCCGCCTTGATCACCCGGCAGCGCCAGAACCTGGGCCGCACTCGGTCACGCGGTGTGGAAGTGGAAGCCGAGGCTCGCATCACGAACACCGTCACCATCTCAGGCGGCTACCAGTTCCTCGACGCCACGGTGTTGAGGTTCCCTGCGAACACCTCGCTTGAAGGCTTGCAGATTCCGCAGGTTCCGCGCCACCTGCTCACGTTTCAGGTGCGTTACTCGAACCCGCGTCGTCTGACCGTCTCGTTTCAGGGGCGAGCGGGCAGCGAGCAGTTTGACGACGATCAAAACCAATTCCGCCTCGACCCCTACTTCACGCTTGATGCGTTCGCGTCGCGCTCCCTCGGCCACGGTGTAGAAGTGTTCGGCGCTTTTGAGAATCTCACGGGTCAGCGATACGACATCGGTCGCACGCCGATCAGGACGCTCGGCCCGCCGCTGCTGGCGCGGGCCGGGTTACGATTTTCGATCGGCGGGCGATAGGTTGAGCCGTGAGTGACGGTGGCTTATGATGACCTAGAGAGGAGAGGGGCAATGGCAGTAAAAGAGCTCGAATTGCGGGTGGCGGCGCTCGAGGCCGAGGTGCAGCGCTTGAAAGTGGCTCCAAAGCAGCCGTGGTGGGAAAAGATCGCTGGCGCCTTTGATGATGACCCTACTTACGACGAGGCAATGGCCCTCGGCCGGGCGTATCGAGAATCGCAACGACCGAAGACGACGAAGCGTCGCTCCAAGAAACAGTGAATGTACGTACTCGACACCGACCATCTCTAAGATCAATCACGACGGCGATCACGGCGAGCCCACCCCTGCTCGCGCGCATCGGCGTCAGATTCCGGGCAGGCTCACGTTGAAGCGAAACTGAAAACAATACCGCGTTCGTAACCAGATCCTCGCGCCGTGCGTTAATACTTATTGCTGTTCGTGTGCCAATAGAAGTGAGACACCTGATGCGCGGCTCCGATCACGGGTCACACATTACGCATCACGCGCGGATTAGCTTCGACATCAGGAGGCGCCTCCAAGTCTGGATCAGATGTATCGAATGGATGAAACCACCGGCGACGTGGATCTCGCGACCGTCGAGCCGTTCCTTCAAACGCCGATCGAGGTGACGGATGAATCGCTCGTCGATGCCGTTCGCGCCGGTGATGATTCGGCGTTCGAGCAGATCTTTGAGAGGCATCGACGCCGACTCGCGCGAATGGCCGGGCGATTCTTCAATCGTCCCGAGCGAGTCGAAGAGATACTTCAAGAGGTATTCACCAAAGTCTATTTCGCTTTGGGGGCATACTCTTCGGAGCGCGGGCCCTCGTTCGCCGCGTGGCTTTCGCGGGTTGCGATCAACTCGTGCTATGACGAGTTGCGTCGCGCGCGACGCCGTCCTGAAGGCTCGCTCAGCGATATCACCAGCGATGAGATCGTTTGGTTGAACTCGCAAATGAAATCGCAAACGGCAACCAGAGATGCCGAATCGGCAGTCATCTCGCGCGACCTCGCTAACAAGCTGCTAGCGCGTTTGAGCCCGGACGACCGGATAGTACTGACGTTGCTGGACGCGGAGGAAATGAGCGTGGCAGAGATCGCCGTGGTTATGGGATGGAAAGTTTCCAAGGTGAAGGTTCGGGCCCACCGCGCGCGACAGTCGCTTCGCCGTGTGCTCGGGGAGTTTGTGTGAGAGCAATGAAGAGTTCAAGCGCAGGTGCATGGAGTTCAGGTGGTAGGTGCATGGAGTTCAGGCTTTAGCCTGGTCTTTTGATAGTCGGAAAACTGAACAACCAGGCTAAAGCCTGAACTCCATGCACCTACCACCTGAACTCAATGCTCAGCGGTGAATCGAGGGAATGCAATGGAACAATCACGTAATGAACCAATCGAGCGATTAACGAGAATCGTCGCGCGAGCCGGTGGAATAAGCGACGACGACGCTGAGCGGGTAGGCTCGTCGCCGTTTCTGCATGCTCGGCTTCGCGCCGGAATCGAAGGCGAGCGGCGGCGTCGAGTAGAGCAGGGAAGCGGCTGGCTTGCGACTCTTCTGGTTGCGTCGCGCGCGATCGCGGTTTTGGTAGTCGTGACGATTGCGGCTGTGTTGACCTTCTGGCTTTCAAAGGCGAACGCCTCAGTAAGCGTTCCTCCTTTGAACGCGAGCGCTGACGATGTTGCCCGTGTCGTGACGGGAGGGACCTGCGCGCTATCGACGACCGAAGAATGCGCGATCTCGACCGAAGAGGTGTTGGCAACGTTGTTTGCCGAGAAGGGAGCGGAGGAACCAAAATGAATTCTCAAAGGAAAGCCTGGGTCGCATTTCTGATTGTGTTTGCGCTCGGCGGTGTGACCGGGGCCTCGCTTGACGGGATCTACCGATTGCGAGCAGGCGCAAGTAATCCGGCCGTGACGGTATCAATCCGCGATACGGACGCATACTTTGAAACGCTGAAGCGCGAGCTGACGTTGAGCGAGGACCAGGCCTCAGCTATGCGAGTGGTGCTGGACCGGACGCGTGATGACTACAAGGCCGTTTGCGCCGATGTACGCCCGCGCTACGATGTGGTTCGTGAACGAGCGCGCGGCCAGATGCGAGCGTTGCTGACTGCGGACCAGCAGCCGCGCTTCGACTCGATAGTAACGGCCGAGGATTGCCGCTGCCCCGAGCTGAAGAAGTAAAGATGTTCGTAGTCCGGCCTTCAGGCGGAAGTTTGTCGGTCAGAGTTCAAGCTTCAGCTTGCTTCCGGGCCGATACGCGATCGAATAACGCAAGCAGAAGCTTGAAATGTGAACGACAAACTTCCGCCTGAAGGCCGAAAAACGAAAGCTTCATCCGACTGGGC
>JBGQGO010000653.1:0-3427 GCA_041497455.1 Blastocatellia bacterium
ACCTGCTCCGATTGGAGACTGTATGCCTATCACTAAGAAAGACGTTGAGAAAATTGCCGAGCTTGGCAGGCTCGAGCTTACGGCGGAGGAGACGGACCTCTTCACTGAGCAGCTCAGCTCGATCATTGGCCACGTCGAAAAGCTGAACGAGCTTAACACCGCGGATGTGCCGCCGATGTCTCATTGTGCGCCGGCGGGTGACGACATGGAGTATGCGAAGCGCGACGATCAGGTGCGGCCAAGCCTTGGTCAGAAGCTTGCGGTCGAGAACGCTCCGGATTCGGAAGCAGGTTACTTCAAGGTCCCGAGGGTGATTGGGGGATAGTCAGGAGTCGGTCTATTTTCTATTTTCTATTTTCTATTTGCGATTTTCCATTTCCCGTTTCAATGCCTGGTTCCTCGACCCTTCGAGGTGAATTGAAAATCGCAAATAGACAATCGCAAATCGCAAATAGAAAATAGACCGGACTACGGACCAAGAGTGGAGGACACTTGGAAATCAGGGAACTAACAATCAACTCTCTCCATAAGCGCCTCACGTCAGGCGAGGTCAAGGCCGCCGATGTGTGCCGCGCCGCTCTCGACCGCATCGAGCGTCTCTCCGACCTTAACGCATTCATCACCATCACGACTGACGCCGCGATGGCTCGTGCTGAGGAGATCGATCGCGCGGTGGAATGCGGCGAGCAGCTCCCGCCCCTTGCCGGAGCCGTGATCGCGGTCAAAGACAACATGGTGATGCGCGGCGTGCGCACTACTGCGGGCTCGCGGATTCTGTTCAACTATAAGCCGCCCTACACTGCAACCGCCGTCGAGCGGTTGCAAGCGGCCGGCGCGGTAATCGTCGGCAAGACCAACCTCGACGAGTTTGCGATGGGATCGTCAACCGAGAACTCGGCCTATGGCCCGGTCAAGAATCCCTGGGACACGACTCGTGTCCCGGGCGGATCGTCCGGCGGATCGGCAGTCGCGGTCGCTGCCGGGATGGCGATGGGCGCGCTTGGTTCGGACACGGGAGGCTCGGTTCGGCAACCCGCCAGTCTTTCAGGCGTGGTCGGCTTGAAGCCGACCTATGGCCGCGTGTCGCGCTACGGGTTAATCGCCTTCGGATCATCGCTCGATCAGATTGGACCGTTCGCCAACTCCGTTGAAGATGTAGCGCGCATTCTCGGCGTGATCGCTGGGCGCGACCCTAACGACTCGACGTCGAGTGAGGTTGCCGTTGACGACTACGTGACCTCAATCGCCGATGACATTCGCGGGCTGCGAGTGGGCGTCCCGCGCGAATACTACAGCGCCGGATTGGACGCCGAGGTGAAAGAAAGGGTCGAAGCCGCGATCAAGAAGCTCGAGGAGATGGGCGCCGAGATCATTGAGATTAGCCTGCCGCACACGGAATACGCGGTACCGGTTTACTACTTGATCGCGACCGCCGAAGCCAGCGCGAACCTCGCGCGCTACGATGGCGTTCGATACGGGTTCCGCGCCGAAGGCGCTGCGACTTTGAAGGAGATGTACAGCCGCACTCGCGATCAAGGCTTCGGCGCCGAGGTGAAACGGCGAATAATGCTCGGCACCTATGCGCTGTCGGCGGGCTACTACGATCAGTACTACGGCAAAGCGCAGAAGGTGCGCGCGCTGATCGAGCGCGACTTCCGCGACGCGTTCGCCAGGTGCGACGTGATCGCGACGCCCACGTCGCCGACTCCTGCGTTCAAGCTCGGCGAAAAGGCTGACGATCCACTCGAGATGTATTTGTCTGACATCTACACAATCACCGCAAATCTCGCGGGAGTGCCGGCGCTAAGCCTGCCCTGTGGGTTATCGTCAAGCGGGCTGCCGATCGGCATACAACTGATCGGTAAGCACTTCGATGAAGCCCGATTGCTGCGGGCGGCTCACAACCTGGAACAGGCTCTGGGAGTTGATTCCACGCCACCGCTTCGCGATTGAAGATGCGGTATCCGCGCAAATCCGTCTGATCAGCGTCATCCGTGGTCTATGCGGCAATAGCAACCGATTCCTCGGAACGCATAGACCACTGATGAAACGGATTCGACGGATTTGCACGGATTTCTTGCCGATTTGACGCCAGCGAAATGTCCGGTAAGTTGGCGGCTACTTGTCAGCGGCGGGGCGGCCGGCTCCGAATAAATCGATTCCACCGTAACTTTTCAGTGCCTCGCCAGTTTATACAATTAGACAACGATGGCGCACGGGGAACTCAGATCGAAGGCGCCCGCACAGGCGGACGCTGAGCGGCTTCTTATCGAGGCTGCACAGAAGGACCCTGCCCGGTTTGCCGAGCTTTATGAGAACAACTTTGACCGCGTGTACGCATTCATTGCGCGGCGCGTCCGCGACCGCAATGAAGCCGAGGACTTGACCTCCGAGGTATTCCACCATGCGCTTGCTGGTCTTCCGCGATTCGAATGGCGTGGCGCGCCTTTCGCCGCGTGGCTCTTCAAGATCGCTTCGAATGCGATCATCGATCGATCGAAACGCGTGGCGATGGAGCAACAAACCCCAGCTATCCTCGGTCTTCCTGCGGGCGTCAATCCTCAGGAAATCGAAGATGAGATCGAACAGCGCGCGCGGCTCTTCCAGCTTGTCGATCGGCTTCCGGTAGATCAACGCCGCGTCATCGGTATGCGCTTCGCCGAGGAGAAGAGTATTCGCGAAATCGCGAATGAGCTTGGGCGCAGCGAGGGCGCAGTCAAGCAGCTTCAGTTCCGCGCGCTGCAAAACCTGCGGGCGCAACTGAGTGATGAGTCGGGTGATACGAATGGCTAACGTGAGTTTGATAGAACAACTCGATGGAGCGGTGGAGGCGATCATCGCCAGTCCCGGTGCGCCGCTTCCGTCCGTTGACGCGAGCGTTGCCGCGCTGATTCGCGTCGCGGCCGAGTTGCGCGATCTTCCCCGAGCGGATTTCAAAGCGCGGCTTAAAGCCGATCTCGAAAGGAGCGCGTCTATGACAACAGCGGCGGTCAAACCGATTCGTGAGGGTTTTCACACGATCACCCCTTATCTAATCGTTCAAGGGGCGGCCGAACTAATAGACTTCGTGAAACAGGCGTTTGGTGCTGAGGAGCTTTACCGCGGAACGGGGACTGCCGGCGGAATCCATGCCGAGGTCAAGATCGGCGACTCGATCGTCATGATCGGGGGAGGCGCCGCGCTGCAACGGGCGTCGGCGCCTACGGGCATTCACCTTTACGTGAAGGATGCGGACGCCGTTTATGAGCGCGCGTTGCAAGCCGGCGCAATTTCGATGCACGCGCCGGTGGATCAGGTTTACGGAGACCGGGAGGCGAGCGTTAAGGACCTCTGCGGCAATCATTGGTACATCGCGACTCACAAAGCGACCGGGCACATGCCTGAGGGTCTTCGCACCGTGACGCCGTTTCTGCATCCTCGCGGGGCG
>JBGQGO010000654.1:0-3423 GCA_041497455.1 Blastocatellia bacterium
ATTTCAGGACAGCGAGGGCTGGATGTGGTTCGGCACGGACAAAGGAGTCGCGCGGTTCAACGGCGCCGAGTTCAAGTCGTCGGCCGTCGCGGGATCTGCGTTCGAGCAATTCGCGGGCGAGGATGTTGGCTCAATCACGGAGGATAGGAACGGGACGATTTGGATCGCCACTGGGCGAAGTGTTCGGCGAATCGCGAAGAGCGGCGAGGCTGCCGGGCTCGCCTTTGACGTTCAGGATCCTCGACAAGTCTTCGTCGATTCACGCGGTGCCGTGTGGGTCGCGGGAGCGCATGGTCTTTCCCGGTTCGACGGCCTGGGCCTCATTCCTTTCGCGCATTCGCGGGAATTGCCTTCCGATGATGTGAGAGCGCTTGCCGAAGACAAGGACGGCAGCATTTGGATAGCTACCGCGAACGGGGTATCGGTGCTCGAAGGCGAGAAGCTTGTCTCATTCCAGCGTTGGCGTGAGTCGCGGGGCGCGAGAAATCGACCTGAAGACCAGATTCGGGTTGACGACGCACGGAGCGTATTTGTAGATGATGCCGGCAGAGTGTGGTTGGCGACCGCGCGTGAACTCTTGTTGATCGAGAAGGGTAGAGTGCAACGGCCGGCAATAGAGGCGCTGCAGAGTGTCAGCGGCTCGCGAGGTATCAGCCTTCGCGCTATAGGTGCAGACCTCAGCGGACGTATGTGGTTCGCAGTCGACGGCGGCGGGGTCATCGTCTACGATCCGGCGCGCCACGAGTCTCAGCGAGTCAACTTTCTGGACCGCGATCACGTCGCCGCGATCTTCACCGGCCGCGAAGGCAACGTCTGGTTCGCAACCGACAACGGCGTCATCAGCTCTGACTTCTACAGCTTTGTCAGCTTCACAACCAGCCGCGGCCTTGCCGACAACGATGTGCAGCAGGTCGTAGTAGCGCCCGGCGTTCCGGGCTCGCGCGGGCGGAGCAGCTTGTGGTTCTTAACGCTGGGCGGGGTCTCGCGTCTGGAAGGCGAGCGAATCGTCCCTGTTGAAGGCTTCCGCACCGGCATCAGCGTGCAGGCGGTCGCGTTTGACCGTGAGGGCTCGGCGTGGTTCGCCACCGACCAGGGCGGGCTAAGGTGGACAGGCGAGACTCTCACTCAATTCAACGAAGGCAGCGGGCTCGCTTCAAACAACGTGCAGTGGGTGACCGCCATAGCCGGCGGCTCGGCCATAGTGTTTGCGACGACTCGAGGTGCTTCTGTGTTTCGAGACGGTTCCCTGCACAACATTGAAGCGCTCGCTGGCTACGACGTTCGGCATGTGTTCGAGGACGCCGGCGGCCGGCTGTGGTTTGCCACTGCGCGCGGAGTTGTCACCGTCGATCCAGGAGTCAGCGGCGACGACTTGATTGATATCTCTCGTGGGTTGGCCGATAACGACGCGCGGTGGATTCTTCGCTTCAACGACAGATTGCTTATCGCAACCCGCGCAGGCATTCAATCCTACACCGGATCGGCGTTCGCCACGTTCGCCACGTTCGACCCCGAGCCTGCCAATACTATGTTCGTTGATCGCGACGGGTATCTGTGGGCGGGAACTGATGAGGGCCGCGTCAAGAAACTCTTCGAGTTCGGCGGGCACGTACTCTCCACGATTTATTCGGGTGAGACTCACGCCCTGACCGGCACTCGGGTCAATTCCATCTCGCAAGACCCCGAAGGCCGCATCTGGATCGCCACTAACAAAGGCGCCGTGCGGCATATGCCGGTTGCGGTCGCGCCCCTGGCCCAGATCTCGCTCGAAGTGGACGGCCGCGCACAGCAGATATCTGAGTTGGGCTCCTACAATGTTTCTTATGGGCGGCACCGGCTGACTTTTCATTTCAGCGCTGCGAGCACGAGCGGGCAGGCGCGTTACGTTTATCGCATCAACTCCGGAGACGGCGAGCAACCGTGGGAAGTCTTGCCGATGCAGCAGGGAGCTGAACGTGATGTGTCGCGCCTGGATCTGGACGAAGGCGCCCACACGTTCGAGCTGATAGCGTTGAACCGGGACCTGTACGGCGCGAAGGGCCCGGCGGCGACCTTGTCGGTGCGGGTGGGCTCGCCTTTCTGGAAGAGCTGGTGGTTTTACGCGCTGACGATCGCCCTCATAGGATTGGCTCTGGGAGCCGCTTTCGCCGTGCGCAGGTTTGGGGACCGCGAATACGTCCTGCCCAGGGAGCTGCGCAGCTACGTTCCCATCGAGCCGAATCCATTCATCGTCGGCAATCCGATTCGCACGGAGAAGATGTTCTACGGCCGCGAAGACGACTTCCGCTACGTGCGCACAAAGCTGGAAGGGACGAGCCAGGGAGTGGTGATCGTGTTTTGCGGCGAACGGCGCGTGGGCAAGAGCTCGATTCTTTACCAGGTAGCGGGCGGCCGGCTTGGCGAGCGTTTCATTCCGGTGTTCATCGATCTTCAGGAGATGGTGATCGCATCGGACTCGGAGTTCTTCGCGCGCATATCCCGGGTGATTGCCGAAGCGGTTGCGCGAGCAAACAGCCGCGCGGCGCCTGAGCCGGCTGCGGCTTGTGACACCCCCGGCACGCTTGAGTCCGTTGCGCGGATCAACACCGGGCCGACGAGCACTGCCAGCCCGACGGCTCTGGTGCAAGCGGCAAGTATAATCGTGCCCGGTTTCGACGGCCGAAATCCCTACCCGGTGTTCCTCGATTTCCTGGATGAAGTGTTAGCCTCGATCGGCGGCCGCACTCTGCTGATATTGATGGACGAGTACGAGCTGCTCGAAGGGAAGGTCGATGAAGGCAAGCTTTCCAATGAACTGTTCACGTTTCTCGCGGGGCTGATGGACAACAAGGAACGGCTGGCTCTGATCTTTACCGGTTCACGCAGGCTGGAAGAGAGAGACAGAAAATATTGGCGCGAGCTGCTGCGAAGATCGCTGTTCCGAAAGGTGGGCTTCCTATCTGAGAAAGACACCGCGCGATTGATCACCGAGCCCGTGGAAGGGCGCGTGGTCTACGGGCGCGGCGTTATGGATGTCGTATATCGTTTGACTGCAGGCCAGCCCTTCTACACGCAGGTGATCTGTCAGAATGTCGTGGACTATATGAACGAGCATCGACAGAACTGGGTCACGGTTGCCGATTTGGGTCGCGTGATCACGGACATCGTCGACAATCCGCTGCCGCAAATGATCTACTCGTGGGACGCTTTGTCGGACGACGAGAAGCTCGCATTGTCGCTGCTGGGAGAGGTGCTGGCTGACGGGATTGCTTATGCGGCCGCCGGTGAGTTGCGGGCATCGGTAAAGGCGAACGACTATCCGGTGAACCTTTCGGAGAACACGATCCGGCTGACTTTGGAAGAGATGTTCCGCCGCGAGCTGCTGGAGAAGGACCCCGCGGATGGATTCCGCTTCAAGATTGATCTGCTTCGATTGTGGATTCG
>JBGQGO010000655.1:0-3420 GCA_041497455.1 Blastocatellia bacterium
ACCTGCCTCGATAATCTGAAGCTCGTTATGCTCGCGGCGGACCCGCAACACTTTCTTGTCAAACTTGCCGACGCTGGTCTTGGGAACCTCATCGATGAAAGCCCAACGCTCGGGCACCCACCACTTCGCCACTCGCTCTGCCAGGAACGCGCGAAGCTGATCGACTGTCGTACCCGAGCCCTCCTTGAGCACCACACACGCAAGCGGCCGTTCGTCCCACTTTTCGTCGGGCACTCCGATCACCGCTGCTTCGATCACATCGGGATGAGCCATCAACGTAGTCTCGAGCTCGACCGTCGATATCCACTCGCCGCCTGACTTGATCACGTCTTTGGCTCGATCGGTGATTTGAATGAATCCCTTCTCGTCGAGCGTGCCCACGTCGCCGGTTCGCAGCCAGCCGTCGTGAAACTTCTCAGGCGTGTCGTCGCCGTAGTAAGACGCCGTGATCCACGGGCCTCGCACTTCTATTTCGCCGACTGCTTCACCGTTCCAGGGCAGAATCGTATCGCCGTCCGTCAATCGAATCTCAACGCCAGGCTTGATGCGCCCGGTCTTCGAGCGCCAGTCCATCAGCTCTTCTTCGCCGCATCCCTTGGGCGGATAGGCAATCGCGGCGAGCGGGCTGGTCTCGGTCATTCCCCACGCCTGAATGACCTTCACGCCGAAGCGCTGCTCGAACTTCTCCATCAAGCTGCGCGGCACGGCTGAGCCTCCGCAGATCACCATACGCAGCGAAGACAAGTCGACAGGATTGTTCTCGGCGTAGCGGAGCACATCGTTCCAGATGGTGGGCACCGCGCCGGAGAACGTCGCTTTCTCTTCGGCGATCAAGCGGCACAGCGGCTCGGCTTGAAGAAAGCGGCTGGGCATGATGAAGTCCGACCCCGCCAGCCATCCGCCATAAGGCAAGCCCCATGCGTTCGCGTGAAACATCGGGACTATTGGAAGGATTCGGTCGTGCTCGGTCAACGCGAATACTCCCGCGGCGCACTGGGCGAGTGAATGCAAAAAGGTCGACCGGTGCGAGTAGACCACGCCTTTTGGATTGCCCGTCGTGCCGCTGGTGTAGCACATAGCCGCCGCCGCCCGCTCGTCGAGCTCGGGCCACTCAAATCCCGGTTGTTCGGCGGCTAAGATCTCGTCGTAGCGAAGCACGTCGCCCAACGCATCAAGTCCGGACGCGTCGCCTGAGCCGACAACGATGTAACGTTCGACGGTCTTCAAGTCTTTGGCTACGCGCGCTAGCAGAGGCACGATCGAATCATCCACGATGATCACGCGATCTTCGGCGTGGTTGATGATGTAGGTGAGTTGTTCTGGAAAGAGCCGCAGGTTGAGCGTATGAAGCACAGCTCCCATGCAGGGAATCGCGAAGTAGGCCTCGAGATGCTCCTGAGTGTTCCAGGAGAAAGTGCCGACGCGATCGCCTTGCTTAATGCCAAACCGTTTGAGCGCCGCCGCGAGCCGTTCGGCTCGATCCCCGACCGCGGCGTAGCTCGCGCGCCGCGAGCTGTCGCCCATGAAGGTTACGACTTCGCTATCGGAGTGAACGCGCCGCCCGTGCTCGAAGATGTGATTGATCGTCAACGGACGATCTTGCATAGTGCTAAGCATAATAATCTCCCTGTTTGATGATCTAGGTTTTGATACGGCTCAGATGAGGCAGTTGGATTATCTTAAAGACTCGGTGTGAGAGCAACCTCAACATTTTGCTTTTGACTTTCAACAGGAGCGAGCGACATCTAATCTTACGCGTATCAGCCCGAGCGTTATAGTTCATTCGAGAGCTGGCCACAAGCCTGATACAATCGTTTACAGGTTCACGAAACCGCGTATCGCTGTGGATGCGAAATGAAATGGCTGGAGGGAAAATGAAGAAGATAGCAGTTTTGTTTGTGATGTTGTTGTCGTTGCTGGCCGGAACGGGTTTGGCAGCACAGGACAGGCCGCAGGAACGGCGTCAGGATAGTCGCATACACGAGAGGCGTCCGGGAGTGAGAGCGCGAGTCGTCCGGCGTCGCCACAGAAGGAACCGACGCCACCACATGTTGAATCAAAGACCGGGGCAGAGACGAGGTCGTGAGAGCGGGAATCACAGGCCTCCTACACCCTAACTTGTCGGCGCCGACACCAGGCAAGCCCACGCTCCGTGCGTGGGCCTTGCTTCGTATGGAGCAATTCGCGGGTTCCGGTTGTTGAAGGGGAGGCAGAGCCCGAGCGAATCGAAAGGGCCCCAGAAGCGCGAAGCCCGAATTGTCATCGTCCGTGAGTGAGCTGGAACTTAGCTTGTTCCTCTTCTACAGGCCGGCAAAAGCGCGAACGAGAGAACAGCGGCCAGTGCTGATAGAGCGGCGCCGAAGTAGAATGTCGCGCTCGAATCAACCCGATCCCACAACACTCCGCCGATGTAGCTCGCAGCGATCTGCGTCAGACCCATCACCATCGAGTAGATTCCTATCACAGTCGCGCGTCCGGCTGTTCCCGCAGTGTCTACCGCCAGCGCCTTGCCAACGCCGTCGGTCAGGGCAGGGAACAATCCGTACAAAGCGAACAAGGGCCACACTAGCCATCCCGCGCTTGCCGCGCCGAACCCTGCGTAGCTCAGCGCATAAATCGCAAAGCCGATGATCAGCACGTTACGCCGCCCGAAGCGATCGCTCGCCGCGCCGGCCGGCATCGACGCAAGCGCAGCGACCGCGTTGTAGAGCGTGTAAGCCAGAATCGTCCACTTGCGGTCGAGCCCCAGTTGCTCCGAGCGCAGGATCAGAAACGCATTGGCCGAATTCGCCAGCCCGAATACGGCCGTTACAATCAGCAATCGCCTGTACGCGCGAGTCGTGCCCGCGAGTGAGAACTTCAGGTTCGTTGTGGGAACGGCAGCATCGCGGCTGCGCTCTCGCACCGTCAGTATCAACAACGCGGAGAGCGTCGCGGGTATACCCGAGATCAGAAAAATGCTTCGCGCGCCAAGACCCGCCCAGCCAACGAGCACGAGCGCCACGAGTGGACCAATAACCGCTCCCGCAGAATCCATCGCGCGCTCGAATCCGAATGCGCGCCCGCGATACCCTTCCGGCGTAGACTCCGCAAGGAGTGCGTCGCGCGGCGCGTTGCGAATTCCTTTGCCGAATCGCTCTGCGAAACGAGCGCCGAGCACGACGGGCCAAACTTGTGCGGCGGCTATCATGGGCCTTGTCACCGCCGTCAACGCGTAGCCCGCGAACGCGACCGGTTTGCGGCGGCCGAGCCGGTCCGAGAGCCAACCTGAGATTCCCCCGATTGCCGTCGAAGCGCCGACCGCTATGCCTTCGATCAATCCAACGACCGTTGCCGGCGCGCGAAGAGTCTCGGTGAGAAACAGCGGCAGGATCGGATAGATCATCTCGCTGCTGATGTCGGAGAGCAGGCTTACCAGTC
>JBGQGO010000656.1:0-3414 GCA_041497455.1 Blastocatellia bacterium
GAACCATCGCATGCAACAAGCAACAACATCGATCAAGCGGGTTATTGTCGGCTGTGCTGTGGCGCTAGCCAGCGTGTTGCTCGCTGGGTGCGGCTGGATGTCTTCGGACTCAAAGATCGATGAGGGGATAGTCAATGCCCCTAAGCTGAAGATACGTTCGTCGACTGCTTTGGCTGCGCTGGATCTTGCCGAAGTGAAACGCGGCGACCGGCTCGAGATTCTCGAACAAGCCCAGGTCAAAACGCCTACGCGCACCAACGAGTGGTACAAAGTCAGAACGAAAACCAAAGACGCGACCGAAGGCTGGGTCGAAGCACGCTACGTCATCAACAAATCGATCGTCGACAAAACGCAAGAGCTCTACGAGAAATCCAAAGCCATATCTTCACAAGGCACGGGCCGCCTGAAGGTTCAAACCAAATTGCGCGTCGAAGCCGGCGGCGACGTTATCACCTATCTGAGCCGCGGAATGATGGTCGATATCGTCGGCAAAGCTCGCACGACCGTCAAGCCTGAAAAGCAGCAGGAGGCCGACGACAGCGAAGACACCGACGAGCCCGAAACGCGGACCGTGATCTGGTATCAGATTCGTCTGCCCGAATCGGAAGTTCTGCGCGCCGGTTGGGTCGGCGCGCAACAGGTGCAACTCGACACTCCCGACGAGATACTCTATCTCGAAGGCGAGGGCCGAAGGTTCACAGGATGGGTGGTGTTCGATCAAACGAAACCGAAGAAGGGCGACCCGAAAGACAACTACATCGCTCTGATGAAGAACCTCAGCACGGAAGGCCCGATCGATTTTACGCGTCTGTGGGTCCTGATTTACTCGCCCGACAAAGGACGCTACGACGGAGCAAGGATCGAAGACGGATTACACGGCGTGTTGCCGGTCACCATCCACCCCAACCATAAAGGATTCACAATTCATGAGATCGACGAGAACGGCAAGACCGTCGCCGTTGAGTATGAAGCGATTCGCCGCGATCCTAGCCACTTGAGCGTGAACCGCCTCTCGCCGAAGATTGTCTACAAGAAACAATCGGCCAAGAGTAAGGCAAAAGGGAAAAGGTAATAAAAGAGTTGGACGGCTCGAACACCGCCAGTAGGAACGCTGGCGATTCCGGTCCAGCCGGATGCTTTTGAGTACTTCGGAGGACAAACGATCATGAGCAAGGTGAAACCGATACCCGACGGCGTCCCAGTTGTGATGCCGATGTTGGTGTGCCGCGACGCTTCGGCTGCAATTGACTTCTGCAAGACTACTTTTGGCGCCGTGGAGCTGGTGCGCCGACCGGGTCCAGATGGGAGCGTGGCACATGCGGCGCTGACGATCGGTGGGGCTATGATCATGATCGAAGGAGAGTTCCCAACCCTTTCGAGCCGTGCTCCGCAGCCCGACGGCAGCTCGCCGGTAGTGATCTACGTCTATGTCGAAGACGTGGACACAGTGATAGAGCGGGCGGTGGTCGCCGGGGCGAGGGTCCTGATTCCGGTGAAGAACCAGTTCTGGGGCGATCGCACCGGGCGGATTATCGATCCGTCGGGGCACGTGTGGACTATCTCCACTCGCGTCGAAGAGACTTCATCGGCGGAGAGGCAGGAACGGTGGTCCAGCATCGTCAAGGGTTGATGTGGTCGCGAGCGGCCGGACTAATGCGCCGACAGCCACCGAGTCAAGCGATGGCGACAGATCGTCGGGTTTCTACTTTTGCTTTCCTACTCGCTCAATCAGTTCGCTAACAGATTGCTCGATAGCTTCAGCTACCAGCTCCACCATCGGCTTCGTGTTCATTCGAGTTCCTTCATCGAGGGCGTTGCGATAGGCGGAGTCCATCTCTGGCTTGATGATTATCGGTGGAAGCTCGCTGCGCAGCGTGAACAGACTTGCGGCTACCAAAGCCGTCCGCTCGTTTGCCTGCTCGAACGGCTGTATATCAATCAACCGAAGAAGGACAATTGACGCCTGTTCGACCGGATTAAGCTCGGCAAACGATTCTGCCGTGTACCACCGGCAAGCGCTCTCGATGAGCGCAGGCAGATGCCCCGGTGCTACCGGCTTCGGCACGCGTGAGGCGTCTCCGGCGATTCTGCGAAACCCGGCGCCGGGCACGCTATGAAGTTTGAGAAGAAACTCACCAGTGAGTTCAGCAGCTTTGCCGTTCGCGCGAGCCAGCGAAGTGACCGTGCGCAGCGAGACGAGCAAGGTCGTCATTGCACGCTCGTTCTCGGCAACCGCCCCAGGGTCGGGAATGTGCGACACGACTTGCGCTACCTGGTCTCGGTTAACGTCTGCGCCTTCGAGCTTGAGCGTCGAATAAACAAACTCGGTCTCGGCCCATCGGTCGAGCCTCTCTTTCTGCTCCGCGGAAAGTCCAAGCTCGATTAGCTGTTTGTGTTTCTGATTGACGCGGCTTATCCATTCCGAGGTGCCTCGGGCGAACAGCATTGGAGGACTCCTTCTGTCGGGAGGTCTTTGCATGTTGAATCAGTTATAGCGAGTCCCGTGCTTGATCACCATAGCGACATTCTGGAACGTATCTCAACAAGCGCCTGGACGCGCTTGAACTGGAGATGATGGTAACGGGCCATAGCAACGAGGCTTCGTTAAACCGATTGTGGCGCTGCTCCTAGGTTGTTGGGACCCGTGGGCGTCAAATCACCGTCAGATGATTTTGCGCGCTTTTGCTACGAGCAGCACTGGATAACCCAGATACTTCGCTGCGGCGGGAACTGATGCGACCAACTCTTCATCGCCGCTGAACTCGTTTACCTGAATCCCGGCAAAGCCTGCTTCTTCCAAGAAACGGAGGTGTTCCGGAACGGAGTAGTGAACCGCGCCGAGTCGATACTCGACCCCCTCGCGTTCAAAGTTCGCCTCGATCCCCGCGGCCGACATCTCGGGGTGATAGACGGAAAAGACCAGCCTGCCGCCGTGTTTCAAGACGCGATAGAACTCGTCGAATACCACGCGAAGATCGCGCAGATGTTCCCCGATCAGCGCGCAAAGCACCGCATCGAAGCGGCCGTTGGAGAAAGGGAGGCCGCCTTGAAGATCGGCAAGCGCTACTGGAGCGCCCTTTAGTTGGCGTCGCGCGACTTGCAGCATCGCGTAAGAAAAGTCGATACCGACGACTGTGCTTCCAGCGAGAAGAAGTGGTTTCAAGTTCCGGCCGGTGCCGCAGCCTGCATCCAGGATCAACTCGCCGGTGTTCGGTGCGAGCAGCTTGATCGTGTGACGCGAGTCCATCGCCACGACCGGATTGGGAGTCGAGTCGTAAGTTTCGGACCACAGGTCGTATCCCCGTCGCGCGCTAACACGTTCGATCTTCTTTGCAGGCATCACCTCTTCCGGCGCGCTATGTTAGCACGGGTGTAATTCTAAGCGGACTTGAAATCAACACGGTCGCTGACGGA
>JBGQGO010000657.1:0-3392 GCA_041497455.1 Blastocatellia bacterium
ATGAGCTGCGGTCGGCGAATGAAGATCTAAACTTCATGCTTGATACGCTCTATCGGAACTATCGAGCGACTCTTCGAGGGCTGGCTGGCACGCTCGAGGCGCGAGACATCGAGACGCGTGGACACTCGGACCGCGTGGTGGCTTACTCGATGAGGCTCGGCCGGAAAATGGGGCTGACTTCGAATGAACTGATCGCGCTCGAGCAAGGCGCGCTGCTTCACGACATCGGGAAGGTGGGAGTGCCCGACGCGGTGTTGCTGAAGCCGGGCTCGCTCACGACAGATGAATGGGTGAGAATGCGCGAGCACGTGGCTCATGGCTTGCGCATCATCGACGGAGTGGAGTTTCTGGCTGGCGCGCGCTGGGTTGTGGGGCAGCATCACGAGAAGTACGACGGAAGCGGGTATCCGAACAAGCTGCGAAACGGCGGCATTCATATTCACGCTCGAATATTCGCGGTAGCCGATGCGTACGACGCGATCAGGAGCGACCGGCCGTATCGCGCCGGCCAGTCCCACGAGATCGCGTGTGAGGAAATCGCTGCGACCTCGGGCTCACACTTCGACCCGAAAGTCGTCAGTGCGTTCATGAGCATTCGCAAAGGGGAGTGGGATGAAATACGGCGGTGCGCTCAAAGCGACGACCGATCTGAGCAGTTGATCGATAAGCGCGCGATCAGCTCGTTCATCCTATCGCTGAGATCTCCGGAAGGTGTGACAACCACACTCAAGGCGCTCTGCGCCTAACGCCAGGTCACCGGGCCGGCGCAGCGGCGCTGGTCAATGGATGAAGCCTCGGTTGGGCCGGCTCCGGTCGATCCCGTTGTTGTTAGGCGGCGGCTGATCGGGTCGCCTGCCAGTCTTGCCATAGGAGGAGGCCCCTGTCTCGGATGCTCAAGCTGGCAGGGCCACCCATTGCAACTAAGGTAGGCCCGGCGTAAATCCCGGTATGCAGTTTCCCCGCATAGTCCAACTCACTTTGCATCCCTTCCCACAGAGGCCCGCAGCATATCTTCCAAACACACTCCGCTACGCATCGCCTTTTCTTTCCACCCTGGGCTCAAGCCATCGAGCAGCCTCGCCTGCGCCATACCACTTAAATAGAAGCGCAGGTCTCCATCCTGACGGGCCAGTTGCCGCTCCAATAGCACAAAGTTCGTCTGCCAGTGAGGCAGACCGGGGCGATAGCTTGAGTAGGCCGGATCGCCCCCGTATGACGAGGCAAGCTCGTAGAACCGAATCTCTGCGTATTTGGCCAATCCCTCTAGCCATTCCAACTCCCGCTCATAGGCAAGCAGGTCGGAACTGAGAGTGGCCCGAGCACGTCTCGCGTCGCGCGCTTGCAGGAAGTCGCGGACCGCACGACGAATTCCTGCATCATCGGTTGCTTTGAGTGCGGTCGCCAGCAAGTAACCCTCCCTGTCCCAAGCAGCGGCAAATTCAGCTTCCTTGCTTGGATAGCGAGCTTCTGCGGCATACACCCTCATCGCCTGCCTAAACCGTTCCGAAGACTGTGTGGCTTGATAGACATGGAACATTTCATGAAGAACAGCCACAACGTGAAAGTCCCGGCTGAGCTTCAAGGGAGACTTTCGGTTCATCCACTCGAGAGAGCTCATGCTGCCGGCCCACCGGTCACCCACCTGTACTGCAAAGGCTTGTGGGGTGGAAGCATTGCGGCGATAGTATTTCTCTCCATTAAAGTTGTCACTTTCGACAACAGCCCAGGGCGCTGGCGGGTCCGTTTTACCTATTAGGAATTCATAGCGATCGTTGTAGAGAATGATTGGAATGCTAGCCCGGCCCAGACCTGGCCATACCTGATCGCCTAACGCCCTTTGTAGGCGCAGCGTCTCGGAGAGTTGTGCCTTGTCGTCAGCACTCAAAAGTGGCGAATCCAGCGCCGAGTTCTGCCCTTCAGCCTCTCGTCTACTCTGTGATGCTGATACCGCTAAGGCAAGGATAATGAGAACGGTTATCCCCAGGCATGTCTTGATAATTCTTCTGGGCATATCAATCACAACTCTACCCGGAACGCGAGGTCGTCCCCATCCGTTGTGCTCGCAACCAGCGCCTGATCCGAGTGCGTGCCCAGAGATAGTGAGCTGGCGTACTGGCCCGCAAATAGTCGCTCAGTGTCCAGGATGGTCCCGTCCAGGAGAAGCGCCCCAACGTCACCAAGTCCGCGTCGGAGAGGGTCTCGACGAGAGCCAGGATGCGCGCGTGGTACGAGTGGTAGTCCTCCAGAACGGACCGGAGCGGGCGATGGTGGTGCTTGCGGTAGATCATTTGATTCAAGCGCGGGAGTTCCCGCAACGTAAATCCGGGGGCAGGCATTGCGGGCTTCTCTCCGCGTTGGCCCGCAGCGTACCAGTCGAGGTTCATTTGCTGCCACTCGACGAGGTGACCCAGGATGTCCTTAACCGACCAACCGCCGTGCGTCACACCCGCCTTGGTCATGAGGCGCGCCGGAACGAGGGCCAGGCACTGGTCCAGTGCCGTACGTTGCTCCTCGATCTCGGCGAGGAGCTGTTGCTTGCGAAGACGTTTGCCCATTCGGCGCCTCTCATTCCGCTGCGCTGCCTAACGGTTGGCTGCAGGCCGTGGTCAGCTCTCGAGTGCCCAATGTTGTACCCATTCATTTATTGTAGTGCCATCGTTTGCCTCCTATGCCATCTTAACTCATCGCGATATTGGATGGTCGAAGCGAATTCGCTAATCCTTCTCGCTGGAGCCGGAATCGCCGCAGTTCCGTCACCGGGAGGGCTTGGCGGCGTTGCGCCGGTGGGTGCCGTCTAGCGAGACGTCCCCTTGTGAGTGGCGATTTGCCAAATGTTGCCGCACGGATCTTCGACCATCCCGCGGCGATCACCATAGGGCAAGTCTTGTGGCTCTTCGAGCGACACGGCGCCGGCTTCCAGCGCACGCTGATACGTCGCGTCGATGTCGTCGACATAGAGATAGAGAAATGCAGGCATCGCGTCGCGAGGTCCAACGCCACTTACCATGACGATCGAGTCGCCAATTCTCATCACGGACGGGATGTCTGTGCGGAAGTCTCCTGTCGCGCCGAACGCTTGCTTGAGGAACTCGACTAGTTTGGCTGGGTCGTGAACCACGAGCCCAGGGGTCACGCTGTGCCAACCTTCTGGGATCGATTTGGTCATCTGTGCTTACTCCGTTGCATCGCGATCGCGACCGTGTGGACGAACGAATAGGTTCACCGGCACCGCGTTAGCCCACTCGATGAAACGAAAGTACAGGTTGCGCGGCGTGCCGCGCAACCGCTAGTTGAACTAAACGCTACGCCCAGATTCGAAGCTGGCTGAGGTATGACTCGAGATCGTCGGGAGAGGAGGGGCCTTGAGTTCCTTGAGTGTCGCGGGGACCGCG
>JBGQGO010000658.1:0-3389 GCA_041497455.1 Blastocatellia bacterium
GATGGATATCGAAGACTGGATCGAGAGCATTCCTTTTTCAGAGACCCGTGGCTATGTTCAAGGCGTTCTTCGCTACGCCGCGAACTATCGAAGGCTTTACAAAGAGTGATCTCTGGGAGCGCAGGCAGATTTGGACTGCGGTGGCAAGGTACTCCGCGACGCCGCTTTGGTTTCCATTCGCAAAGAAAAGCGGCGTCGCGGAGTACCTTGCCGCCGCAGTCCAAATCCGCCGCGCTACCAGGGGCTGTCCGGAGCTCAAGCTTGGGAGTGGCAAAAGCATTCACAGCAAATGCGCTGAAGTTGCGCGGAGTTCTTTCGACTCAGCGCCGCCGCGGCGTCCTCGGCGCCTCTTTGGTGAACCGGCTCTCGGCAACTGCCTGCCTGATCGTCCTGCTGGCATGCGCGGTCGCGCAAACAAAAGCGCAGCCACAAAAGAATCGAAGATCCTCCGCTGGAAAGCAGCCGGTGGTTACTCGTACGCGCACCGGCGCCTTGAAGGTAATCACCGGACACGCCGACTCGGTTGTCTTCATCAACAACGTTCGACACGGAGCGACCGGCGCCAATGGCGAGATTGATCTTCCCCACGTGATGGCAGGTTCATATCCGGTCCGAGTGAGAACTGTCGGCTACGCTGATTGGAGGGGGTCAACTATCATCGCCGCCGGCGGGAGTAGAACGCTGAAGGTAACTCAGCAGCAAACTGGCGACGAACCTACGTTGTGCTATCAGAAGGCCGAGGCGCTTCGCGACAAAGGTAAGAACAAAGATGCGGTCGAGGAATACAGGCAGGCGTTGGCGCTGCGCTACTTTCCTGAAGCGCGGATCGGGATGGCGCGGAGCTTGATCACGCTACAGGACTTCCAGGAGGCCGAAAAACAGATTCAAGCAGCAATCAAGACTGGCGGCGGGACGCTAATAGAAGCGCAGACGGTGCTCGCCAATCTCCGGCGCAATCAAGGACTCGTCGATGAATCGATCGTTGAATACAGAAAGGCGCTTCGCCTTGCGCGCGGAAATTCATTCGAAGCCCATATTGGCCTGGCGATCGCTCTCAATGAACAAGGGAACGTCGTTGAAGCGGTCAAGGAATATCGAATCGGAATAATCCAAGACATGGAGACCGAGCCTATTCTCTACTATCAACTCGCGGAGACTCTCGAAAAAGCAAGCCGCAACAAAGAAGCGATTGAAGCATATCGCAACTACTTGCGGCTCGACCCCGAGGGCGAATATGCTTCGGCGGTTGAATCGATCATCGAGCAACTGAAGCCTGAAGTTGAGAAGAAGTAGTCAGGATCAGCTCAAGCTTATTCGATTGGATTCCGTTTGGCTAATGACTAACCACGACCGACTCTTCAAGGAGCTGCTTTCCACTTTCTTTCTCGAGTTTGTCGACCTCTTTCTGCCAAAGGTCAGCGCCTATCTCGAGCGCGACTCAATTCTATTCCTCGACAAGGAGGTCTTCACCGATGTTACCTTAGGGCAGCGGCACGAAGCCGATCTGGTTATCAAAGCTCGATTCCAGGGACGTGAATCGTTTTTTCTGATTCACGTCGAGCATCAGGCGCGGCGGGAAGGTGACTTCGGGCGGCGGTTGTTTCGTTACTTCGCGCGGCTGTACGAGAAGCATGGGCTGCCAGTCTATCCGGTGGTAATATTCTCCTACGACGCGCCCCGTCGAGCCGAATCGCCGAGGCACCGCGTTGAATTCCCAGACAAGGTGGTTTTGGAATTCAACTACGAAGTGATTCAGTTGAACCGGCTGAATTGGCGCGACTATTTGAGACACGAGAATCCCGTGGCGAGCGCGCTGATGGCCAAGATGGTGATGAAGCCTGAGGAGCGGCCTCGTGTGAAGCTCGAATGTTTGAGGCTGTTGGCGACGCTGAGGCTGGACCCGGCGCGAATGCAGTTGATCTCAGGGTTCATCGACACGTACTTGAAGTTGAATCGAGAAGAAGAGCGCGCGTTCCAAGTGCGCGTGCGGGCGACTGGGGGTCGGGAGGCGAAGAAGGTTATGGAAATCGTGACAAGCTGGATGAAGCAAGGAATACGGCAGGGTTTGAAACAGGGTAGGCAAGAGGGTAGGCAGGAGGGTAGGCAGGAGGGCGAGATCGAGCTGGTGCTGCGGCTGTTGACTCGTCGCTGCGGCGAGCTTGGTCCTCGCTTACAGTCGCGGATTCGCAAGCTGCCACTAAACAAGATCGAGGCGCTCGCCGAAGCGCTACTTGATTTCAAAGCTCCCAATCAACTCAAGAATTGGCTGGACGAGAATGAGCCGAAAGTTAAATCCAGCTCCGTGACTCGAAAGACCCGCCAGGCAAAATCATCGAAGCGAAGCTGACAGCAAACCAAACCGCGATGCCCAAACAAATCATATCCCACAAAGCAGAACAGTTCACCGAATCCGTCATCCGCGAGATGACCCGGCAGGCAAACCTCTACGGCGCGATCAACCTCTCGCAGGGCTTTCCTGATTTCGCCGCGCCCGAGGAGATAAAGCTCGCGGCTTGCGACGCGATCATGGCCGACGTCAATCAGTACGCGATCACCTGGGGTGCGAAAAGGTTTCGAGACGCTATCGCCGAAAAGTCTTCCTGGTACCTGGGCCTCGAAGTCGACCCCGAGCGCGAGATCACAGTCACCTGCGGCTCAACCGAAGCGATGATAGCCGCGCTGATGGCGATCGTGAATCCGGGCGATGAGGTGATCGTCTTCGAACCGTTCTATGAGAACTACGGACCCGACGCGATACTGTCGGGCGCGACGCCTCGCTACGTGACCTTGCACGCACCCGACTGGTCATTTGATCCCGACGAGCTGGCGGCGGCGTTCAATGACAACACGAAGGCGATCATCATCAACACTCCGAACAACCCGACCGGAAAAGTTTTCAGCCGCGAAGAGCTTCAGACCATCGCCGAGCTCTGCCACAAGTGGAACGCCATCGCGATCACCGATGAGATCTACGAACACATTCTGTTCAACGACAAGAAGCACATCGCCATCGCGACGCTCGACGGAATGCGAGGCCGCACGATCACAATCAACGGGCTTTCGAAGACTTATTCAGTCACCGGCTGGCGAGTCGGCTACACGATCGCTCCCCCTGAGATTACTCAAGCAATTCGCAAGGTGCACGACTTCCTCACCGTAGGCGCCGCGGCTCCGTTGCAAGAAGCCGGCGTGCGAGCGTTGAGATTGCCTCGCTCTTACTATGATCATCTGCAAGCGGACTACGCTATGCGGCGGAACCGGCTGCTTCCAGTGCTGAAGGACGCGGGCTTCCGGTGCTTCGATCCGGACGGGGCCTACTACGTGATGACCGACATCAGCGCCTTCGGCTACAAGGATGACGTCGAGTTCTCCAAGTTTCTGGTGAAAGA
>JBGQGO010000659.1:0-3382 GCA_041497455.1 Blastocatellia bacterium
AGCATTCGTTTGGGCTGGCCAGGAGATTACGCGAAGCTGGTATCAGCACCGTCGTCGACCTCGAGGGACGCAAGTTGAAAAAGTCGCTCGCGATTGCCAATAGCATCGGTGCGCGCTGCGCGTTGATAATCGGAGACGATGAGATCGACAAAGGCAGCTACGTGCTCCGCGACATGAGCACTGGGGAGCAAAAGAATTTGGGAGAAGAGGAATTGATCTCTACGTTAACAAAGTGATGCCTACACTCGATAGCTTAGGAAGCTTAAAACGCAGTCATTATTCGGGCGATCTCAGACCTGAGCACGCGGGCGAAGTCGTGCGTCTCATGGGTTGGGTTCATAAGCGCCGTGATTTCGGCCCGCTCACTTTCATGGACCTCCGCGACCGCGAGGGAATAGTTCAAGTTGTCTTCGACGAAGAGAAGAACGCCGACGCCCATCGCCGAGCCAAGGAGTTGCGCAACGAATACGTCGTCGCAATCGTCGGCAAGGTCTTGATGCGCGACAAAGACAAGCTCAATCCGAACCTTAAGTCCGGCCGCATCGAAGTCAAAGCGCTGGAGCTGTACATCCTCAACGACGCGAAGACCCCGCCATTTGAGATTGACGCAAGCAAGGCTAGCGAAGAGGTGCGGCTCAACTATCGTTATCTGGACCTTCGCCGCGAGAAGATGCAGTACAACATTGGACTGCGCCATCGGGCGGCGACCGCAGTCCGGCGCTATATGGACGAGCAGGGATTCTACGAGATCGAGACGCCGATGCTGATCAAGACCACGCCCGAGGGCGCGCGCGACTACATCGTGCCCAGCCGGTTGCAGCCCGGGCGCTTCTACGCCTTGCCGCAGTCGCCGCAGATATTCAAGCAGCTTCTGATGATCGCCGGCTTCGACAAATACTTTCAGCTCGCGCGCTGTTTCCGCGACGAGGATCTGCGCGCGGATCGCCAGCCGGAGTTCACGCAGATCGACATCGAGATGAGCTTTGTCCGGCCCGACGATATTTTCAAAGTCGTCGAGCCGCTGATGGCCGAGCTGTCGCGGCTGATCGACATGAAGGCCGAGCTTCCCTTCCCTCGCCTGACCTACGCGGAATGCATGCGGCGTTACGGCACGGACAAGCCCGATACCAGATTCGCGATGGAGATCATCGATCTGTCGCATAACCTCGCCGGCACCGATTTCACGCCTTATCGCACCGCGCTTGACGCAGGCGGACAGGTAAAGGCCATCAACGCCGGCGGCGGCGCGAAGTACTCGCGAAAAAACCTTGACGAGCTAACCGAGATCACGCGCCGCTACGGCGCAGGCGGAATGGGGTGGATCAAAACTGCAGACTCGGGCGAGATAACCTCCCCGCTTTCGAAATCGCTCGGCGAAGGGAAAGTCGCGGAACTGGCTCAGGCAGCCGGTTCCAAGGCAGGTGACTGTGCGCTCATCGTCGGAGGCAAGCCCTCGGCCGTAGCAGCGTCGCTCAGCGCGCTGCGGATGGAAGTCGCCGAACGCGAGGGCTTGATCGATCAGAGCAAGTTCAACTTTCTGTGGGTCACCGATTTCCCGATGTTCGAGTATCACGAAGAAGACGGGCGCTACTATCCGATGCACCATCCCTTCACGAGCCCGCGCGAGGAAGACCTCGACAAGCTCGAATCAGATCCGGGTTCGGTGTTGGCGAAGGCTTACGATCTGGTGCTGAACGGAGTGGAATTGAGCAGCGGGTCGATTCGAATCCACCAGCGCGAGACGCAGCGGCGCGTATTCAAAGTGCTGGGGATGACCGAGGAAGAAGCACACGCGAAGTTTGGCTTTCTGCTGGATGCCCTTGAATACGGCACGCCTCCTCACGGAGGAATGGCGATAGGCTTTGACCGTCTGGTGATGCTGCTGGCGCGCGAAAAATCGATCCGCGAGGTCATCGCCTTTCCCAAGACCGCCAGCGCGATGGACCTGATGACCGACTCCCCAAGTCCGGTTTCGGAAGAGCAAATGGCCGAGCTTCATATCCGGATCGTCGACTGACGCCCGGCCCGGGTTGGACGTCAGGACTCGGGCGTGTGAAGCTCTACATTTGTCGAAACCCGAAAACTCCTTTGTGCTCTTGACTCTTATCCCTCCGATTTGTAGAATGCGGTCGCTCTTCATACTCGAAATAATTCGGAAGTGATCCTCTTAGGTATCAAGCAGTTCTAGGATGTGTAGATAAGGCGAGCGGCAAGACTCGTCTATTCAAAGCCTCAGCAGAAGTGGTGGCGCTCTTCGGGTGCGGTCTGATATGCGGCGGGGTTCGAAAGCATCCGGCTCAGGCCTCAACTCGGAATTGAATAACCTAACCAACGCTCACACTGACACTCACTTGTCAGGGCGAGGAGGAATGGAGGCAAAATGTTTCGAAGGACACGCAGACATAGCTTACAAAAGAGTTTGGTACTCGCAACCACAGTAATGCTGCTGTGCGGCATCGTGGTCCATGCGCAGGATACTACCAATCTGTCGGGGACCGTCGTGGACCCGGAGGGCAAAGTAATTTCAGGCGCAACCGTAACAGCGACAAATACTGGTAACGGAACATCGCGAAGGGTCACCACCGGCGACGACGGCGCTTACACTTTTAATCAGTTATCGCCCGGAAGATACAGCGTCCGGGCCGAGGCTAAGGGATTCAAGGTAAGCGTCCAGGAAAACGTCGAGTTGGTGGTCAGGACGCCGGCTAATTTGCCTTTTGTGTTGGAGGTCGGCTCGGTCAGTGAAACGGTTACCGTCAGTGGAGGGGAAACGCTGATCAATCGGACCGACGCCACGATAGGCAACGCATTCACGGCGCCACAGATCACGCAGTTGCCGCTCGAGGGGCGCAACGTGGCCGGGTTGTTGAGCCTTCAACCGGGCGTGACTTTTATTGGCCGAGTTAACTCGGACGGGGGAACGACCGATAGCCGTAACGGCTCGGTCAACGGCGGGAAGTCCGACCAGGCAAACGTCACTCTGGACGGCGTCGACGTCAACGACCAGCAAAACGGTCTGGCGTTCAACAGCTCTTTGAGAGTGACCCTGGATTCGGTTCAGGAATTCCGCGTCGTAACAAGCAATGCCAACGCAGAGCAGGGGCGTTCGAGCGGCGCGCAGATCAGCCTAGTAACCAAGGGCGGCACGAACACGTTCCACGGCTCGGCTTATGAATTCAATCGCAATACGCTCTTTGAGGCGAACGACTGGTTTAACAACTCAGTCAGTCCTGAGGTACCACGGCCTAGTTTGATCCGAAATGTGTACGGCGCTTCGGTTGGGGGCCCGATATTAAAGGACCGGCTCTTCTTCTTTGCAAATTATGAAGGCCGGCGCGACGCCCGAGGTGCATCCGTCCTCAGGACTGTCCCCAGCGTGGAT
>JBGQGO010000660.1:0-3373 GCA_041497455.1 Blastocatellia bacterium
CGCGTACTTTTCGGGCACGAGCGGGCTGTCCTTCATCATTCCGAAGGGCGTCACGTTGCAGTTGTGCATGTAGCCGCTCGGCGGATTGGTGATCTGAACCAGATCGCTCATCGGATGAATGCCCTGCCACTCGGTCGCCGACGTGTTACCCGGAATCGGCTTGTTTGGATCGACGCCTTTCGCGCGAATCGGCACTCGCCCGTTCCGCAAGTAGTATATGTCTCCTTGAACCGTTCCGACCATTATGTTCTGGGACATCAACTGAAGATGCCCAAGCGCTCGCTTCATCTCTTCGAGATTGCGAGCCATCATCATCTCGTGGACTTGATCGGTCAGCCCTACTTCATTCGCATAAGAGATCGCCATCGAATAAGCCTTGCCGCCTTTGTGCGCGACAATCGGCCCGTGATGAGTGAATTCGATCTCGACTTCTCGCCAGTCGATCGCGTCGCCCTTTTTCACTCCGATCTTTTCTTTGCGGATTTGCATATCGCGCCATTGGCCGTCGTAGCGGTACTGGCGCGGGTTAGCCGGGTTGAGCTCTTCTTCATAGATGTCCGACGTGTCAGGGCCGCCGGTGGTCATTGCGACCGAACAGTATCGGCTGTGGCCCAGGCTCGGAAAAGGCACGCCGAGGATTGAGACTCCAGACACGTTGTAATCGCCCGCGTAGATTCTGACCTGGTAGAACCGGAACTCGCCGTACCAGCTCAAGTGAGGATCGATCACCGCGATCGGCGCGTTCATCGCTGTGCGGCTGGGAGCGATCAGCATTTCGTTCGAGCCCCGATAGCCTGCAGGATCAGGCTGAATGCCTCCGCGCTGGAGGTCGCCGCCCGCTTCGCCCAGCGGCCAGCCCCAGATGATGTAGCGGCCGAGCGCGATCACGTCCCACGGGTGAATCTCTTGGGCCCACTTTGGCACTTGTTCGGGATGCTCACGCATGAAGGTTTTCACGCCGTCTATGTAGGCTTCGATGCCGGCGCGCATCTTTGGGCTCACCTCGTTGTACTTCTCGCGGCTAATGTCGGCGTGCCGCCACATTCGTTGGATCAGGTCTGAGCGATAAGAGTCCGGTCCGGCGATCTCAGCCATTGTGCCGTTCGCGCGGCGGTAGTTCTTCAACAACTCTTCGAGCCGGTCCTCGGCTTGCGCATAGCCGATTGCGAACGACGCGCCTTCCAACGTCGGCGCGAACACGTGTGGGATTCCGTATTCGTCGCGGTAGATGGTGGCCTCATCACCTCCGCGAGGTGTCTTCGACTGCGCGGCGAACGGAAGTACTAGCGATAAAACAATGACAACTAGAAGCGCTCTTTTCATGTTGAAGCTCCTTATAGACTGGATTCAATCCGCTGCTCTTGGCTGATCGCTGATGAGCATTGCGATGTTAAGTCAACTCCGTGACCATTGTCCAACATGTAGGGGCGGTCCTCCGCTTAATCCGTGCGAATCCGTCGGATCAGTGTAATCCGTGGTCTATGCGGCACTATCAAAGGAATCCCGACGAACGCATAGACCACAGATGAAACGGATTCGACGGATGTCCACGGATTAAGCGGACGACCGCCGCTACATGTTGTGTTTGCAAAACATCCGGCTTTGTTAGAGAATACGCGCGCTTTCATCTCAATCTCCAATCGCGAAAGGAACAACATGACATCGAGTGATAAGCTGCTCGTCACCCTCGAAGACGGCGTCAAACGCATCACCATCAACCGGCCCGAGCGACGAAACTCAGTCGATACTGAAACCGTCGGGTTGCTCCACGAAGCCATCCGCAGCTCGGCCGATGATGAAAGCAAAGTCGTGATCATCACCGGCGCGGGCGACTCATTCTGCGCGGGCGCCGATCTGCAAGCTACCTCCGAGCATGACATCAAAAGCATCGACGTCACCGCCTCGCTTCGCGAGCACACCAACCCAACCATACTTGCGATTCGTAGTCTTCCTAAGCCGATCATCGCGCGTGTTCACGGGCACGCGGTTGGCGTCGGCTGCAACTACGCGCTCGCCTGCGACATTCTGATCGCCTCGGAGCAGGCGAAGTTCGGACAGGTGTTCGTGAAGATCGGATTGATGCCCGATGGTGGCTCGACTTTCTTCTTGCCTCGCGCTGTCGGCTACGCGAAGGCGTTCGAGTTGATGGCCACCGGCGACATCATCAGCGCTCAAGATGCGCTGGCGCTCGGGTTGGTGAATCGGGTCGTGCCGTTCGAAGAACTCGACTCGACGGTGAATGCGATGGCTGCGCGCCTGGCGGCGGCGGCCCCAATCGCCTTGCGAAAGATCAAGGAAGGCTTAAATCACGGGCTCAATTCGGACCTTGCGTCTGCGCTGGACTTTGAAGCTGTGAATCAAGGTGTGTGCTTTCAATCCGCCGATTTCGCAGAAGGCGTGAAGGCTTTCCTCGAGAAAAGAAAGGCGAGCTTTCAGGGCAGGTGAGCATCTCATCACTGACTGGCCGAGGCCGCGAGGCGCCACGTTGAATCCCCAGGGAGAGCGGCGATTTTTGCGGTCAACTTCCTCCGCGAAAAAGGTAACTGCAAATGGCAAATCGAAGCAAAGCAACATACGTGCTGTGGGTGCTGTTCGGCATCAACATGATGAACTTCTTCGACCGCCAGATTCTCGCGGCGGTCACCGAGCCGATTCGCATGGAATGGCATCTGACCGACAGCGCGCTCGGCTGGCTGGGCACGGCGTTCGTGCTCCTGTACGCCGCGGTGGGTGTGCCGCTTGGCAGGCTTTCGGATCGTTGGTTGCGGACGAGGATTCTCTGCATCGGGGTCACCGTGTGGAGCCTGTTCACCGCGGCTTCAGGTCTTGCCTGGAATTACTGGTCGCTGTTCGCCGTGCGGCTCGGGGTCGGGGTGGGCGAAGCTAGTTGCGCGCCCGCGGCGAATTCGCTGATCGGAGATCTCTTTCCTCCGCAGAGACGGGCTCGCGCGATATCCATCTTTATGCTGGGTCTCCCGATCGGAATCTTCACCAGCAATTTATTGAGCGGATTTATCGCAAAGCAGTACGGCTGGCGCGTCATGTTCTTCATTGCCTGCATCCCGGGTTTGATTCTTGCGGCCCTGGCCTTAAGAATTCGTGAGACACATCGCGGCGGAGCCGAAGAGCACCATGTCGTCGGGCAGCAGCAGGAGGGCTCGCCCTACTGGCGCGTGCTGAGGATACCGACCATCTGGTGGATCATTCTTTCTGGCGCACTGCACAACTTCAACGCATATGCCGTCAACGCTTTCTTGCCTGCGTTTCTTGGCCGCTATCACGGCATGGACCTGCGGCAGGCCAACACTATCGCGGCCGTAGTGCTGGGCGCCGTCGGAGTTGTAGGGTTGCTGGGTGGTGGATGGGCCGCTGA
>JBGQGO010000661.1:0-3371 GCA_041497455.1 Blastocatellia bacterium
ATCATTCGAGGTGAAGAATGTCTAGAGCGGCAATCGCCGAAGTTGAAGATGAGCTGGACAAGAATCAAAACGTTTACACCGCAAGTCTCGCTGGTCAGTGCCTCGCCGAGTTCGTAGGCACTTTCATCGTGATACTCATCGGCGACGGAGCGGTTGCCGCGGCGGTGATGACAAACCAGCTCGACGGCTGGGGAGTCGCGATGATGTGGGGCCTGGCAGTGACGTTCGCCATCTACGTCGCGGGGCCGGTGTCGGGCGCGCATTTCAATCCGGCGGTCACGATCACGATGGCTGTCTTCAGAGACTTTCCCCGAAGCAGAGTCCTTCCGTTCATTCTCAGCCAGATCGCCGGCGCGTTCACCGGAGCGGCCGCGATCTATGGCATGTGGCATGGCTACTGGCCGCGCGCTCTGGAAAAGATTGGCGCCGAAGTCGGCGCGCCCGGCAGCCAGAAGTTGATGATGATCTTCTCGTGCTTCTACCCGAATCCCGGCGGCATCGGCGTCGATGCGAGCGCGATGGCTACGGTCTCGGCCGGCGGAGCTTTCTTTATTGAAGTCCTGCTTACGATGTTTTTGCTGCTGATGATTTTTGCGCTCACCGAGCCTGATAATCCGGGCATGCCGCAAGCGGGTCTGGGCCCGCTGTTCATCGGATTGACCGTTACAGCGATTGTTGGCATCGGAGGCTCGCTGACGATGGACGCGGTGAATCCGGTGCGCGACTTCGGTCCGCGATTGTTTGCCTATGTCATAGGCTTCGGGCGAATCGCGTTTCCCGGCCCGCGCGGCAACGAGTGGTGGCTTTACATCGTTGCGCCGATCATTGGTGGGTTGATTGGCGCCGCAGTGTACCGCTATCTGGTGAGGCGGTTCCTGCCGCCGGCCGCCGTATGATACTCGCCTTGCAGGGTGTCCCGGGCCTGCACTTGATTCTGAATACCTATCGGGAGATAGGTTTCTTGCGTGGCGTGACGAGTCTTGCGCTAGCGAGTGTGCCACAGAAAGAATGGTGCATTACTTGAAGAGCTTATCGAACGCGGAGCGCGCGTCTTTTACTTCAGCCACCGCCGTTGTAGTCTCGCGCTCGACGGTCTTGCGGGCTTCAAAAAGCATACACTCGTTGCGCAGCTCCTTCTTCGGGATGCGCTCGGTTATCGGTTTCCGGCACTGAAATCTGGCGCCGGGATCGAAGCTCACGCAGTTCTTGCACGTGTGCAGATCGCTGTGACACTTGGGGCACTGAGCGTCAAACGCAATCCCGTCAATCTCGATGTTGACCATTGTTCCGCACAGGGAACACCGGGTGACCTCCCGGAAGGCGGGCATCTTTGGCGCGCGAACGTCGCTCTTTTGTTGATTTGTAGCATGCGGCTTTTGCTCTCTTTCTTCGTTTTGATAGCCGCGCTGCTTGTACTTTCTATCCATGAAAATCTCCTGTTGTTGAGGACAGGCAAGTGTGTGTTTGTTACTAACGTCCGTTTCCGGTTAGTTATTGATTGTGCTGCCAGTCCGGCAACAAACCTGGCCAGCGCCGGGTGTTGCCCCTAAATCGATCGGAACCTTGTACGGGGTTTCCAAGAACGATAGATCTGCCACTTCCCTTATACAGCAAGACCGGGTGGGAATCAAACACTTTCTGGTTTTGGATTGTTGTTTTTTGGTTCTCGATTCAAAAAAGCTTGATCATCAGCCACATCAAGATCACATGAAGAGACCAGATCGTCACAGCGAACGGCAACTGAAACTTTATCACTCCATACTGATCACGCATGTTCAGGAGTGCGGCCGGAACTATATTGAAGTTCGCGGCCATCGGCGTCATCAGCGTGCCGCTCGATCCGGCCGTCAGCGTTATGATAGCAACCATCTCCGGCCTCACTCCGAACGGCTGTATGATCAGCGGCGCCAGCACTCCGGTTGCTATCACCGGAAAAGCGGCAAACGAATTTCCCATCACTATCGTGAACAACGCCATCCCCAGACAGTTCGCAAGCACGAGCAGGAACAGATTGTCGGCCGGGATGATTCGATAGATGCCGCTTGCGATCAGATCCCCAACCTTCGCCGCCGTGAAGATCACTCCAAGCGAGGCGAGCAGTTGCGGCAAAATGTTAACCGCGCCCATCGCGTCATTGAGCCGCCGGCCTTCCTGCATCATGACTCGGAACTTGTCGCGCGTGATCCACAAGCACGCCGTCATCGCGCTGATGCCTCCAAAGCCGAGACCGACCAGCGCGCCTCGATTCACATCCAGCTTCAGCAATCGAAACGCTATGGCAAAGCCGAACGTCACAATCGGAATCGCCAAGACGGGTATGAAGATTCTGTCGCCTAGTCTTCGAGCATGACTCGCCTGTTCTGCCTTTGTCGATTCATTGTAATGTCCGCGGGCTACGCCACCGGTCCCATCGATTCCAACCATCGCCAGAACCAGCAGTCCGGTGAGCCAGTGCGGGAGGACGCCGCCAAACACGAAGATCGCTCCGAGTATCAACCAGAACAGCCCGCTCCCGTTGCGGCGCTTGTTGGCGCGGTCTCGGAACGTCATCGCAGCCAATACCCAGAGCACCAGCCCGGTCAGGACATACACGGAGTTGAGACTGAACAGCGCGTTGGCGATCGAAGCGAGAGAGACGGCTGCGTTTTGCATCATCGAATCGTTGCCGCCTTTCTTCGGTATCGCCGATCGAGCAGCCAAAACTGAATCGCTCCGAGGATGACAGAGATAGTGGTGATCGGAATAGCGAACATCACAAGGCTCCAAACGCTGACGGCGTAACCGAGCCCGGCCATCACGCCGAACACCAGCAGGATGCCCGGCTGCACCGGCGAGAGATTCTGTCCGTAGAAATTGCCGTAGTTCTCGCTTGCCGCATCAGCCGCTTTGATTTCCTCTACTACGTCCTCGGGCACTTCCTCCGCGCTCGAGGCCCCAAACGCCGCTTCCGCCGCGCCCACGGACATCGGAAAGATCAGCGGTCTGACGAATGACGGATGCCCGTTAAGCCTGACGCCGAGGATTCCGGTGAGCACTCGGAAAAGTTGATAAACGATTTGGAGCCGGCCAACCGTCGCGGCGGCGAACCTGCGAATAAGCGCCGCCGATTGCTCCTGTAGACCGTGTCTTTCAGCGAGCCCGATCGCCGGCAGCGTGATGATGAACAGGGTCATCAGCCGGTTTTCGGCGAACGCGCGGCCAAGCATGTTGATGATGCCTTCTTGACCCGGCTTAGTGAGGAAGGGAAGCGCTTGAAAGATGCCTTCGCTCGAGAAGAGCGGCAGTCCCGCCGCAATCCCGGTAACGAGCCCCGCTGTCAAAACCACGAGCGTGGTGCGCAACCGAAGCGCCAGCCCGATGATCACGATCGC
>JBGQGO010000662.1:0-3359 GCA_041497455.1 Blastocatellia bacterium
GAGATACAAAACCTCACCGACTTTTCATTTAAGGCCGGCGAGGGAACGGTGCTCGACCTTCTGGACGCGATCAGAACTCGCCGCGAAACTCTGGCGAGCTACTATCAAGCCCTCTTCGACTATCAGACGGCGCTGCTGGATCTCGAGCTTGCGACCGCTACGCCGCTTCAGAAGTAGCGTGCCCGATGTCCGACAAGCTGCCAGCTTGTCGTTGACTCCGAAATGCGTCCAGCCGTAAGCCCACGACAAGCTGGCAGCTTGTCGGACATTTTCAAAGGAGACAGGATGTCATCTCCAAGATTGATGAAGTTCATTTTGCTTGGGCCGATCGTGCTCGCGTCAGCGTGCGGCAAGCCCGCGGACTCGCCAGTGGCCAAAGCAACCCAGGAATCCACGAGCGCGGGTCAATCCTCACAGACCCAGGGGCTGGAAACCGAGACCGTGCAGCCGGTCGCGATGGCGGCGACCATCCTGGCGACCGGGACCGTTCTGGTTCCCGAGAATCGTATCGCCATGATCGGTCCTGTTCACGAGGGCCGCATCGTCCACCTTTACGCAGGGCAGGGCACGCGGGTAAAGAAGGGCGAGAAACTCGCTGACTTGGAATCGGCCGACATCGACGAGGCGAAGTCCGACTACCTGAAGGCCGTCGCCGATTACGAGAACGCGCGAAGGACGACCGAGGCCGAGATCAAGCTCGCCCAATCGAGCTTCGACCGCACCAAGCTGCTTTACGAAAAGAGCATCGCGGCTCAGAAGACCTTTCAGGCGGCCGAGCATGATCTGGAGGTCGCCAAGGCGGCCGGAGAGAGCTCGGTTGCGTCAACTAAGGCTGCGCTGGCCGCTGCTCGGCGAAAATTGCTGATACTCGGGCTGACGCGGTCCGACATAGACGGGCTCAAAGGCGATCAGGATCTCGGCGCGCTTTTCTCGCTCACATCGCCGATCGACGGGATCGTGGTCGAGCGCAGTGCGACCATCGGCGCAACGGTTGGGCCGGATGCGAGTCTATTCAAGATCATCGACAGCTCGAGCGTATGGATCGACGCCAATGTCTTCGAGAAGGACCTCGATCGAGTGAAGCTTGGCCAGGGGGCGAAGGTCTCGGTTCCGGCGGTTCCCGGCACGGTCTTCTCCGGCAAAGTAATTTTTGTATCAAGCGTGGTGGATCCGGAGACGCATACGGTCAAGGTCCGGACCGAGGTGGCGAATCGAGATGGCAAGCTGAAACCGGACATGTTCGCCAACGTACAGATCATCACCGAAGCTGATCGCTCAACCATCGCGGTTCTCCAAACCGCGGTGCTCACCGACAACGGCCAATCCGTAGTCTTCGTCCTGACCGCCGGAGGTTATGAGAAGCGGGTGGTCACCACCGGCATTCAGAGCGATGACCGGGTCGAGATTCGCGAGGGCGTCAAAGCAGGCGAGAAAGTCGTCGTAAAGGGAAACTACTTGCTGCTCGAGCAGAGCAAGGCCGCCCGCTAGGATTTTATGACCGACAACTTCATCGCGTTCTTCTATAAGGAACGGCTGCTTGTAGCCGTCGTCTCGATGCTGATCGTCGCCGGGGGCGTGCTCGCACTGAGCAAGCTTAATGTCGACGCGTTTCCGGATGTCACTCCGGTTCAGGTTGAGATTGACACGGAGGCCCAAGGGCTCGCGCCGCAGGAGGTCGAGCAGCTCATAACATTTCCGATAGAGAACGTGATGAACGGAATCTCGGGCGTGGTCAGAGTGCAGTCGATCTCCAAGTTCGGGCTGTCGGTGGTGACCGTCTACTTTCGGGACGACGTGGACATATACTTCGCTCGCCAGCAAGTTTTTGAACGACTCTCGCTCGCCAAGGACAGGATCCCGCAGGGGTTCGAACCCGGGATGGGTCCGATCACCACCGGCACAGGGCAGATATACCTTTTCCAGGTCGTTGGACCCGGCAGAAGCAACCAGGAACTGCGCACGATTCAGGACTGGATAATCAAGCTTCAACTGCGCACGGTCCCGGGTGTGGCCGACGTTCTCAGCTTCGGCGGCAACGTCAAGCAATACCAGGTCATCGTGAATCAGGAGGCGCTGGTCAATTACAACATTCCGCTGAAAGCGGTCTTCGACGCCGTTCAGTCAAACAATCAAAACACCGGCGCCAATTTCATCGAGCACGGCGACAGCCAGTACATCGTCAGAGGGATCGGGTTGGTCAAGGACGTCTCCGATATCAAGAACATTGTCCTCGACTCCCGGAAGGGCACGCCCGTTCGCGTGAGCGACGTGGCGGCGGTTGAGATCGGAAACGAGATCCGGCAAGGCGCGGTCACCAAGGACGGCCAGGGCGAGGTGGTCACTGGGATCGTCCTGAAGAGGATCAACGAGAATACCGAGCAGGTGATCAATCGCATCAAGGCGAAGGTCGTCGATATCAACAAAGCGCTTCCAGAAGGCGTCAGCATTGTCGACTACTACGATCAGGGAGAGTTGGTAGACAGCAGCATTCACACCGTCGTCGAGGCGCTGATAGAGGGCGAGGCGCTTGTTCTCCTGATTCTGATCCTGCTTCTCGGAGACATCCGCAGTTCATTGATTACGGCGGCCGCGATTCCATTCTGCATGCTGGTGGCGTTCATTCTGATGTGGTACGGCGGGCTGTCAGCGAATCTCTCGTCGCTTGGAGGACTCGCGATCAGCATCGGGATGATGGTGGACGCGACGGTAGTAATGGTCGAGAACATCTACCGCCATCTCGAGGAGCACCGGGAGACCTCCGTCCGCGAGGCGATACTTGTCGCCGCCCAGGAGATCGGCCGGCCGATATTCTTCGCCATACTCGTGATCATCGCGGTCTTCCTGCCGGTCTTTACGCTGCAGGGGATCGAGGGCAAGCTGTTTAAGCCGCTAGCCTACGCCGTCACCTTCTCGATGATCGGTTCGATGATGATGGCGGTTTGCATCGCACCGATGATGTGCGCCCTCTGGCTCAGGCTCAAGAAGGGGGATAGGCGCCCCAACCCCATCATTCGATTTGTGAAAGGCATTTACGTTCCTGTGCTCGAGTGGGCGATCAGAAACCGATATGCGGCGATTACCATCGCCATATTGCTGATCGTGTGGAGCGTCGCCGACGTGTTCATCCTGGGCAGCGAGTTCCTCCCGACCATAGACGAAGGAAACATGCTTGTGAGGGCGACGATGCCGGCGAGCATCTCGCTCAATCGCGCGATCGACGTGTCGACTCAGATCGAACGCGCCTTTCGAGAATTCCCCGAAGTTGAAACCGTTGTCGCCAAGATCGGGCGCGCCGAAGTTGGCGGCGATCCCGAGAGCGTCAGCAATGACGAGTTGTATATCAGGCTGAAGCCGAAGAA
>JBGQGO010000663.1:0-3353 GCA_041497455.1 Blastocatellia bacterium
GAGGAGCGCTTCAAGGAGTTGAACGAAGCGTATCAGGTGCTCTCGCAAGCGGAGCTTCGCGAGCGCTACGATCGCTTCGGCCACGCTGGTGTTGGCGCGGGCGCGGCGGCGGGCGCGGGCTTCGGCCAGGGATTCCCAGGGTTCGAAGATCTCTTCGACATGTTCGGTATGGGTGACATCTTCGGCGGCCGCAACACGCGGCGAGCCGGACCGCGCCGCGGGTCAGACCTCAGATACGATATAGAACTCACACTGGAAGAAGCCGCCACCGGACTGAAGACTAAAATTCGCGTGCCGAGGCTGGAAGCGTGCGAAGTCTGTCGCGGAACCGGCGCGGCCGAAGGTTCACAGCCCGTTCGCTGCTCCGCCTGCGCTGGTAGTGGACAGGTCCGGTATCAGCAAGGATTCTTTTCGGTCAGCCGCACTTGCTCCACCTGTCGTGGCGCCGGGAAGGTGATCAGAGACGTGTGCCGCGGGTGCCGTGGCGAAGGCCGCGTCGAGCGGGAGAAGATGCTCGAGATCAAGATTCCCGCGGGCGTCGAGACCGGTTCGCGCTTGCGAATAGCTGGGGAGGGCGAGGCCGGCGAATTAGGAGCGCCGCGCGGCGACCTCTATGTGATCGTACACGTCACGGAGCACGACTTCTTTGAGCGGCGCGACGCAAACTTGTATTGCTCGATTCCCGTATCATTCGCCCAGGCCGCGCTCGGGGCGGACGTTACTGTGCGAACGCTTGAAGGCGAACAGAGCCTCCGCATCGGTGAGGGCACGCAAAGCAGCAGCATGTTCAGGCTCAAAGGGAAGGGAATGCCGGTGCTTGGCGGGCGCGGACGCGGCGACCTCTACGTAGCAGTCAACGTCGTCACACCAACGAATCTCTCAAAGGAGCAGCGCCGGCTGCTTGAAGAACTTGCCGAGATCGAGGCCGACGGCCATCACGACCGGGGAATTGTCGATAAGGTCAAAGATATTTTTGGATAGGAGAAGAGCATGGAGTTCAGCGTTCGTAGTTCGGCCTTCAGGCGGACGTTGGTATGGTTAGTGACCCCGGCATCGTGTTACCAACTTCCGCCTGAAGGCCGAACTACGAACGCTGAACTTCTTGTTCGTCGGTTTATTTCGACGGAGCGTAATACGGATTCGTGCCCGAACCATGATCGGTCGTGTCGAGTATCTCGCGGATCTGAGGCACCTGCTCGCGAATCAATCGCTCAATGCCCATCTTCAAGGTCACATCCGCCGCGCCGCAGCCCTGACATCCGCCGCCCATTCGTATGAATATGTTGTCGTCCTGAACATCTAACAACTCAACGAACCCGCCGTGCGAAGCAACTCCCGGATTGATCATCTCATCGAGCACTTGCTGAACCCGCAGTCTCACGTGCTCCGGAGGCAGCCGGTCACCTTCAGCAATCTCCGGAGGTGGATTCAAAAAAGCTCGGATCGTCGTGCCGACGCGTTTGCCCAATTGGCGCCAATCCTCCGCGCCCCCCTGGGTGACGTCAACCAGATTGTTGTTGAACTCGACCTTCATGATGCCCGGAATCTTGAGCAGCTTATCGGCCAGGTCGTTGTCCTTCGCTTCTTCTTCCGTGAAGAACACGGCAGACCCTTCGTGCACGGGCCGGTCGACCGTGAAGCGGCAAACGTGAATGTCTTTCTGATCTACTTCGGCTTTGATTTGAATCGCTAAAGGTGAACTCATAGTTGGCTCCTGTGTAAGCTACTGCTTTTGGCGACTAAGCACGACCTGCTTGAGGTCTTCAAATCGCTTGTTCATATCGTCGAACCGCGCATCAAATCGCTTGTTCATATCGTCGAACCGCGCATTCACTCCGTCGAAGCGCGCATTCACGGAATCGAAGCGCGCGTTCACGGAATCGAAGCGCGCGTTCACGGAATCGAAGCGCGCGTTGAATTCGCGCCTCAGTGCCTCGGTCTGGTAGTTCAGGCCGCCCAGCAGCACCGCCGCCATCGTTACTGTAAAGATTACAAACTGCCATATGGTCTGGCGAACAGTGCCAGACGCGGTCCGTCTGACCTGGTCAATCCTACCTTCGGTGTTAGCTAGACGGACGCGCTGTTCGGCTACTTGTTCCTGGAGGTCGTGCATTTCCGGATTGATTACGCTCATTGGCGTTCTTCCTTTTCAACTCGCGTATGCGAGTATCGTGCTACAACTGACCCAGGCTGACAGAGTATAACACCTCAGCGGCGAAAACCAAGATCACGGATCGCCCGCCCTTTCTTTTTGGGTCCAATGCCGATGCGACTTCAGCCCGTCCTACACTCCCGCCCTTTTTTCAAGAGGACCAAACTGGTCCCGTGTGGGCTCCGCTCAGCAGAACCACGCTTCGGTCAATCGCGGCGGGCGCAACCGGGCAGGATCAACCTGAAGCGCTAATCGACCCGCGAGCGCATCCCCTCGAACCGCGTGAGCCAATTCCAGAATCGCGTAGAACGTCACGGCAGCGTCTTCGTTACCGCTTGCCGCTTGCTCGACAAGCGCGCTCACTCGTCTGTGCAATTCGTCCGTGCGCGGGTCGGGATGCGCCCACTCGTAGGAGAACGACTCTTGAACCAGGCGTCCAAGCCACTGATCGCTGTCGGGCTGCGACAACAGCAGCGAGCCCGGCGGAACAAGCAAGCGAATGCTGTACTGGACCGGGTCCACTTGATCGATCAAGCCCTGCGATTCTACAAACTCGAGAACGTCTATGTAGTCGTCGATCGTCGTCCACGGCGTGAACGAAACGAATGTCGGCCTCATAACGATTCGGGCGCCGCGTAGTATCCGAAGCGCTTCAATAACGTCGTCCTGCGTGTGACCTTTATCCAGACGCTCGAGCACCGTGTTGCTCAACGACTCGACGGCCGACACAACAAAAATGCAGCCGGTCTCGGCGAACTCGGGAAACAGCTCGCGGTGCTTGAGGATGTGCTCGACCTTGGCGGTGAAATCAAAAGTGAGTTCCGGAAACTCATCGTGCATCGCTCCGGTGATCCGAAGCGAATGGCCGGGTCCATTCAAGAAATCCGGATCGCCAAACGTGATGTGGCGAGCGCCCGAAGCCACGAGCCCGCGAATGTCTTCCAGAACAATTTCCTCAGGCACTACGAAGAAGCGACCGTTGTACACAGACGGGATCGGGCAATGGGTGCAGTGATGCAAGCACCCGCGGCTCGCTTCGACATAACCCACGAGCCGTTGCTCGCCGTTGTATTCAAGCTTCGCGTAATGCTCGAGCGGCACAAGCGCTCTGCGGTCGGGCGCAGCGAAGTTGAGCCGCTCGAGCACCGGCTTCGATGCGCGGCTTCGAGTGCTAACTTCCTTGATGTCGATCGGCGCTCCA
>JBGQGO010000664.1:0-3341 GCA_041497455.1 Blastocatellia bacterium
GCCGGAGCGATTAGCAAGAATATCTCCGGCGAGAATCAACACGTCGCCTTGGGGAATACGAGCCTGGCTCAACCTGCCGTGACAATCTGAAGTGACTACTAGTCTCATCAGAACTCTGCTCGATTCGAATCTGAGTTCCTTGCTGCTGTCGAGAAAGTGTACAACAACATCGAGTGCGACAGAACATACTACTCTACAGCTTCCGGCGCTGCTCCTTGACTTGAATCCAGCCGCGCAATAGCATCGCCTACTGTCGGTGAGCTTCACTCACTGCGGGGGGAGTACGCTTGGCGCGACCAACGCAGTTCAGCAAAATCAGGAGATAGTGCGATGCGAAGACTGATCGCGATGGCGCTGGCCATCCTGCTGGCCATCTTGGTCGTGGGGCCGACGCTCATACACGCACAGCGATATACCGGTTCAGACGGCCGGCTGCGCGTGGCCCTGGTCAAGCAGCCCCTCTCTCCCACCGGACCTTCCGTGGGACCCACCACAATGGCCAATGGCGGAATCCAGCAGGTTCTCGCCGGCATGGGCGCGGCCGTGCGAGTTGCGGAGTCGACGCTCACGCCGGACGAGGCCACGGAGTACGGCGGTTGGAAACGGCTGGGGATGGGGCTAGGTCACTTCGCTGACATCGTGGCGAAGAACGAGCGTGATGGATACTTCACAGTCGGTTTGCTGGCGACTTGCCCTTCAATGCTTGGGCTGGCCGCCGGACTGCAACAGTCGGGGCCGACGCGTGAGCCGATCAAGATCGGCCTGTTCTGGCTGGATGCGCACCCGGACTTCAACACGCCCGAGACCACGCGCAGCGGCTCGTTAGGTGGGATGCCGGTGGCGGTGGCGACGGGTCGCGCGCTGCAGAGGCTCCGCCTGGACGCGCACCTCGATCCGCCGCTTTCGGACCGCCATATCGTAATGGGTGGCGTGCGTCTCACCGATCCGCTTGAACAGCATCTGCTTGATCAATCGTTCGTCGAGCAGGTCAGCGTTGACGACCTTCGCAAGATGACGCCCACCGTGTTCGAGCATCTCGATCGCCTGAGTCGCCTCACCGACAAGATCTATGTGCATATCGACATGGACGTGCTCGATCCGGGGGAGGTGATGGGGCACGGGAACAAGGTGCCCAATGGTCCCTCGAGCGAGGAGCTGGCCAGGTTGTTCGAGGCGATCTTCAGCCGCTACGCCAAGGCGTCCGCAATCGGGTTCGCGACTATTCCGGCCACCGACGAAGGCGGACTCTCTATCGCGGCGTTGAACCGCATGATCGCTGGCGCCATCCGGGGGGTGAAGGCCCGCGAGAGTCGCCGCTAGCTTACCTCTAGACCCGATGACATTGACGCTTCATCGGGTTCGTTGTTCTAATAGTGCGACTCTCGATCATGGAATCAGAATCCTCTGGAGGTCCGCATGACTGCTCAAAACCCAAGCCTGCAATCTTCAACCGCTGATCTGATAGCAAAACAAAAAGAGTACATCTGGCCGTGCGCCGCAACCTATTACGAACATCCGCTGGCGCTCGAACGCGGCGAAGGGATGCACGTGTGGGACTCCGAGGGGAATCGTTATCTTGATTGTTTCGGCGGAGTGCTCACGACTTCGATCGGTCACGCGAGACCTGAAGTTGTGAAAGCAGTAAGCGACCAGATCGGCAAGATCGCGCATACCTCGACGCTTTACATTAATCAGCCGCAGGCCGATCTCGCCGAGAAGGTCGCAAGCATAACGCCGGGCAAGCTTAAGAAAAGCTTCTTCACCAGCAGCGGGACCGAAGCTGACGAAACCGCGATGGTGCTCTCTCGAATCTACACTGGCCGCACCGAGATAATCGCCCTGCGTCACGCTTACCACGGACGCTCGGTGACGAATATGACGGCAAGCGGACACGCGCCGTGGAAGCACGGGCCGTCGATGGTTCCAGGCATCGTTCACGCTCACGCGCCCTACTGCTATCGATGTCCGTTCAACCTCAAGCCCGAATCGTGCGCGATGGAGTGCGCGCGCGACGTCGAAGAGCTCATACAAACTTCGACGACCGGGCAGATCGCAGCGTTCATTGCGGAGCCGATCATGGGAGTGGGCGGGTTCATCACTCCACCGAAGGACTACTTCAAAGTCGTGACCGATATCATCCGGCGCTACGGTGGCATCTTCATCTGCGACGAAGTGCAGACCGGCTGGGGACGCACCGGCGATCATTTGTGCGGCATCGAGCATTGGGATGTTGAGCCTGAAGTGATGACCTTTGCGAAAGGCATGGCCAACGGCGCGCCGATCGGGTGCACGACTGCGATACCCGAAGTCGCGGACAAGTACCCCGGGCTGAGCTTCTCTACTTTTGGCGGGAACCCGGTGACCTGCGCGGCGGCGCTTGCGACGATTCGAGTGATCGAAGAGAACGACCTCCCGAAGAATGCGCGCGTCGTCGGCGATTATCTGCGTTCGAAGCTCGAAGAGTTGAAAGACAAGTATGCGGTGATTGGCGACGTGCGCGGAATGGGCTTGATGCAGGCGATCGAGTGCGTGAAGAATCGCACGACCAAGGAACCCGACCCACAGTCAGTGCTTCGGGTGTTTGAAGAGACGCGGCGCCGCGGAGTGCTGATCGGCAAAGGCGGGCTCTACGGCAACGTGATTCGCATAGGTCCGCCGCTGGTCGCGACGAAATCAGATATTGATGAACTGGTCGCAGCTCTGGACGGAGCGTTTGCTTCGCTCTAGCAGGCTGCTGAAAAAAGGGTGAAGTATTGGGAGAGGGTTGCGGAACGGTGAGGAAAACACCGCCGGTCTCGTCTGGTGTTTTCCCTAGCCCAGGGCGTTTACGCCTGGGTTGAAGTGCGAATGATGATTGCCTTTCAGCCCCATTTATGGGGCTTTCGGCGGGTCTTTAGCGCTCGGTGCGGCTGAAGCCGACCAGAGAAGCCCGCTGAAGCGGGCTTGATTGGTTCTGGCTGCTCGCGACCCCAGGCGTAAACGCCTGGGCTACGGAAAAGGGTTTTTCAGCAGCCTGCTAGGTTAGCCAATCAATACAAGCGTATTCTCGATCATTGGATTCGACGAGGAAAAGGTTATGATGAAACCAAGTGAATTGCAACGCCGCGCTGAGGAAGACGAAAAGCTTTACGAGAGATTCGGCAGGCAGCTTGAGGCAGGGGCACCGAGGTGAGTTTGTTGCAATTGCGCGTGACGGTCAGTTGATTCTAGATACCGATCAGATTCGAGCGGTGGCTAAAGCAATTGAACAATTCGGCAGCGGCAACTTCGCTTTTCGGAAGATAGGCTCACGCGCATTAGGGCGGTGGAGAACGCGACATGGTCACTAGCAACCGATTCCC
>JBGQGO010000665.1:0-3333 GCA_041497455.1 Blastocatellia bacterium
CCGGGCTATATGTACGGGTTGGGCGTCGACCCTGGGGCGCGGCTGGGGGCGTCTCGAATATTCGATCGGAGCGGTAAGGTGTCTGGCCAGCTTTCCTTCACCAACGTGGCGTCTGCGGCCTACGCCGCCGGCGCTCGCATATCGAACGATAGTTGGGGCAACTCTTCTAATACCTACGACTCGACTGCGCAGGAATACGATTCGCTTGTTCGAGACGCCCGACCGTCGGCGCCTGGAAATCAAGAGATGACCTTTATCTTTTCAGCCGGCAACTTCGGCGCTGGCGGACATGTAAGCTCGCCTGGAACTGCGAAGAACGTCATCACCGTGGCCGCGAGCGAGAACTACAGGCCGGAAGGAATCGACGCCTGCAACCTAGACGGCGGCGGCAACATAGGGCCCGACGGAGCAGACAACGCGCGAGACATCTTGCGGTACTCATCGGGAGGGCCAACGTCTGACGGCCGCGCAAAGCCGGATATCACAGCGCCGGGAACACACGTCTACGGCGCCGCGTCTCAAGCGCCCGGGTTCTTCGGCGACGGTCTGTGCGCGGGCGCGGGTCTCTTTCAGCCGCCCAACCAGTCACTTTACACGTGGTCGTCAGGAACGAGTCTCGCGGTACCGCATATATCGGGAGCGGCCTCGCTCGCGCGAAGATTTTTTGTCGCGCGAAACCTGCTTGGAGATAGCCGCCCACCGTCACCCGCAATGACCAAGGCTTACTTGCTGAACTCGGCGTCTTATCTGACGGGCGAGAATGCCGGCGGAAACCTTCCGGGTGAAAGGCAAGGCTGGGGTCTGGCCAATCTGTCGCGCGCATTTGACAACGCAAAGCGAGAGCTGGTTGATCAGACAAGACTCTTTACCGAGAGCGGCCAGACGTTCGAGATCCAGGGCTCGATCGATGACCGGTCGCTGCCGTTGCGCGTGACGCTCGCGTGGACGGATGCGCCTGGAACGCTGATCGGGCCGGCGATCGTGAATGACCTTGACCTTGAGATTACGGTCGGCGGAGTGACGGTTTATCGAGGCAACACGTTCGCGGGCGAGTATTCGGTCGCGGGCGGCGAGCCTGACCGCCTCAACAACGTCGAATCGATTTACCTGCCGCCCGAAGCGATACCAGCGGGAGTTCAAGGGAACTTCACGGTCACGGTGCGCGCGGCAAACATCGCGGGCGACGGAGTGCCCGGCAATGAAACCACGCTCGATCAAGACTTCGCGCTGGTGATTTACAACATAGCGCCGCCGCTCCAACCGCCGCCCCCGCCGCCGAAGAAGGTCCCAGCCATTACCGGTGTGACTTACAAGAAGAAAACCATCACGATCACAGGGCGCGACTTCACCGCCGCAGCTCAAGTAGAAATCAACGGCCGTGTGATCGAAAAGCCCTTTGAATTCAACTCAGCTACCAACTCGCTAAGCATCCGGCTGAAACCCGGCAAGCTGAATTTCATTGAAGGTGACAATCAGATTGTGCTGATCGAGAACGGCGAGCGGTCGCAGCCTTTTCTGCTGTTCTTCTGACCCGGCGGGCAGAATGCAGAAGGCAGAAGGCAGAAGGCGGAAGAATTGAAATTTGAAAAATAGCAAATTGAAAATAGCAAATCGCAAATAGAAAATTTTCTATTTGCGATTTTCTATTTGCGATTTTCTATTTGCGATTTGCCATTTTCAATTCTTCTGCCTTCTGCTTTAGGGCCTTATGTTGTAGTACCTGATCTTGCTGTTGAGCGTCGTGGTGTTCATCCCGAGCAGCTTTGCAGCGCGCGATTGATGCCCCCCGGTTATTTCCAGCGCGCGCCGGATCAACTCGATCTGGAATCGATTCACTTCGTCGTAGAAAGATATCCCGCGCGATAAATCGATCTGAGCTGCAACCTTCTGCCCTCCAACTTGTGCGGCTGCGCGTTGCGGATTAAGAACCTCTTCGCGCACGTCTTCGCGCTCGATCGTCTTGCCGCGCGCGATTATAACCGCTCGTTCCATCACGTTCTCAAGCTCGCGCACGTTGCCCGGCCAGTTATAGGCCTCGAGGGCCGACAGAACTTCCGCGCCGATCTGATCCGAGATGTCCCGGTTGTTTTCCGCGGCATACTTTCGAATGAAATGTTGAGCAAGCGGCAGGATATCCTCGCGGCGATCCCGAAGCGGCGGCAGAGCTATCGCAATCACATTGAGGCGGTAGAAAAGATCTTCGCGGAACGTGCCTTCGTCGACGGCCTGCTTGAGATCGACGTTAGTCGCGGCGATGATGCGCACGTCAACCTGCCGGCGTGTGGTGTCGCCCAGTGGCGAGAAGTCGCGCTCCTGAATGACGCGCAGCAGCTTGGCTTGCGTCTCCATCGAGATGTTCCCTATTTCGTCGAGGAAGATCGAGCCGCCGTCGGCAACCTCGAAGTACCCTTTCCTTGCAGCGATGGCGCCAGTGAAAGCGCCCCTTGTGTGTCCGAACAGCTCCGCTTCCAATAACTCGGTCGGCAGGTTTGCCGAGTTGACCGTGATGAAAGGCTTGTCAGCGCGCGCACTTTGATTGTGGATTGCACGAGCGATCAATTCCTTCCCGGTCCCGCTCTCGCCGGTGACAAGTACTGTGCTGCGCGCAGGCGCCACCTGTTCGACAAACGCGAGTATCTCAAGCATCTTTTTGCTGCGCGCGACGGTCTCTCTCGGCTCGGTGCTGCGTTTTAGGGTCTGCTTCAGGCTCCGCCGTTCTTCGTCTTTGCGGCGGCGACGCACACCTGAGGTAACCAGCTTGAGGATTTCCTTGTTGTCGAAGGGCTTGCTGATGCAGGTGAAGGCGCCGCGCTGCATTGCGGATATGGCGGTGTCGAACGTCGCGTAGGCGGTTATCATTACGACGACCGCCTCGGCGTCGAGCTTGAGTATTTCTTCGAGCGTGCTCAAGCCGCCCATGCCCGGCATCGAGACGTCGAGCAGGACCAGGTCGTAAGGCCGCTGCTGAAACTTGTCCAGCCCTTCCTCGCCGCTTCGCGCAAGCTCAACCTGATAGCCTTCAGCGGCGAGCAGGCTCTCGAGCACATCGCGCATTACTTCCTCGTCGTCCACAACGAGGATGCTGCCTTTCTTTGCCATATGATTTGGTACCACTTGCAGAACGAACTGCTGATTGGATTAGTCGCTCGCGGCCTGCATCTGGCGCGCGAAGGCAGTGGGTAGCTTGATGGTGAAATGCGCGCCCTCGCCGGGACGGCTTTCAACGAAGATGCGCCCGTTGTGCTCCTGGATGATCCCATACGACAACGCGAGGCCAAGACCAGTTCCCTGCCCTACTTCCTTCGTCGTGAAGAACGGATCGTAGATACGGGC
>JBGQGO010000666.1:0-3331 GCA_041497455.1 Blastocatellia bacterium
AACACAAACACACCCGCGTAGTCGCCTCCGTTTTCAAACGGCCCCGCGATCACGAGCTTTCCTGTTTTCGCCATCGCGTTAATGTTCGCCATGTGGGCAGCCTGAAGCTTGTCTGTCTCGGGCGTTCTTTCTGCCGTCCATTTCGGTCCATGGCGAAGGAAACAGAAATAATACGTCGCCTGCTTGAACGGCTGTGCCGGCGGCTTCATTATGCCTTTCGCCGCCCACCACTTCAGCACTTCAACCGAAAAGCCTCCCGCTTTCACCAGAGGATCAGCTTCCTCCAACGCGCGAGCTTCCTCAGGCGACGAAGCGTTGAGCACAAACACGCCGGCGATTCGAGTGTCGTCTCTGAACGGACCCGCGATGGCTGCCTTGCCGCTGGCTATGAGCCCTTGCACATGTTTGAAATGGCTTTGTAGAAGCTGTTCAGGCACCTGGTCGGCTGAAAAGTTCGAAGGCTTGATCAGCAAGCACACATAAAACGTCCCCATCTCGAATTTGGGTTCCTGCGCGTTAGTCCCTGGATCGCGCGCGGGGGCGATAGCGGCTATCGAGCAAAGGATCGCTGCGCTGGCGATCAGCTTCGGCGCGCGTGATTTCAACTTCGCAGGTCGTTTCCCGAATCCAAGCACTGGTGTCGTCATTCTAAATTCTCCTCCGAAGAAAGTTCGTAGTTCGGCCTTCAGGCGGAAGTTAGTATGTTAGTCTCTGCGAAGCGTTACGAACTTCCGCCTGAAGGCCGAACTACGAACTCTTCGGCGTTTCAGGGCGTGGTCTCGGCTCCTGGGCATTAAGGTCCTGATATTCTATTAAACTTTCGCCGCGCTTTTCTTTAGCCGCCTGGCGACAGATACAAACGTGCGGGCCGCGTTCGTAGATTTTCAGCCCGGCGCCGAGAATCGTTAATCATTATCGGCGCAGCTTCCCGGCTCTGGCAAACAAATGCGCGCGGCGGTTCGCGTGGAACGGCTTCGGCGGTTACACTTGCGTTGGAGACAGAATGGATCGCGAAGGCCACCGCCGTCACCTCATTCACATTCTTCAAGGAGCGTACTCGGGGGAGCTTGCCGCCGGGTTCGCGTATCGTGGCCACTGGAAGTCCGTGAAGAACACAAACGAGCGCGCCGCGATTCAAAAGATCGAGCAGGAAGAATGGGTTCATCGCAAGCGCGTAGGCGAGATGCTCGCGAGCCTGGGCGGCGCGCCGCGGGAATTCCGCGAAGCAAAGTTGTGGGTGATCGGCCGCACGATCGGACTTGCGTGTCATTTGATCGGTTGGTTTCTGCCGATGTATTTCGCCGGAAGACTCGAGAGCGGGAACGTGATTGAGTATCAGGTCGCGGCGTCTCATGCCGGCGCGCTGGGTTTGAAAGAGTTCGAAGCCGACCTGCTGGTGATGGCCCAAGTTGAAAAAGAGCACGAGCTGTTCTTCTTGAACGTCATCACCGGGCATCGCCTGCTGCCCGTTGTGAGCGGCTTGTTCGGTTGGGGAGCCATCGAGCAGCCACCCAGGGAGCCAGTCTCGGAAGCCGCGTCAGAAGCAGACTGATCAGCAGTCTCTCTTAAGGCGCCGACATCCAACTCCGCTTTTTCATTCATCCTGTTTCGATTCAGCTTGGGCTGGATTCGAAGCCCGTCAATTGGGCGAAGCGTTGATCTCGATCGCGAGCAATCGTTTGGGCTCGTGGCCGACCGGAATCGTTGCGATAACTTTCTTGGTGCGCGTGTCGATCGCAGAAACCGTATCGTCGAGTTGATTACTCACCCACACGAGGCGGCCATCCGGATTTATCGTGATCCAGTTCGGATACCGGCCTACGTCGATCTTCGCAAGCTGCTTCAAGTCCGGAACCGAGAACGCATAAATCGCTTTGCCGGCCATGCTGGTCACGTACAACTCGCGTTCGTCGGGCGTGAGTGCGAGGCCGTGCGTGAGCGTGTCGTACGGCGGTATTACGGTTCCTGCGGGTAACGCCGGCAGTTCGACTTTGCGAATCGTCTTTCCTTCTTTGAGGTCGACCACCGCGAATCCGTGCAACTTGGATAGCGCAACGTACGCGAGCTTTTCGTCCCGGCGAAGCGCAATCGGCCGGACCCAGTCGCCGGGCGCAATCTCATTAATCTGCTTGTGCGTCGCCGTGTCATAAATCGTAATGCGCGAGCCGGCCATCGTGCCGAGATAGAGATGCCGGCCGTTCTCCGAAACGTAAGTGTTGTGCGGCCACGCGGGCGCCTTCAGCCGGTCGATGACCTTCATCGTGGTTGTATCCACTACGTCGATGGCTGCATCGTTGCGCAGCGGCACGAAGATCTTACGGCCATCTCGAGTGATCGACACTTCGTTTGGGGCGCGTCCTACCTTCACGCGCCACTTCACCTGATTGGTCGCGATGTCCACCGCCACCAGCTCGTCGGTTCCCTCGACGCTGATGTAGAGAGTGCGGCGATCGGGCGAGGCGATCAGGCCGTGCGGGTTATCGCCGACCTTGATCGAGGCGACGACCTTCATCGTGGCGGGATCGATTGCGGTGACGTCGTCGCCTTTGGAGTTGGTGACGTACACGCGCGTGGTCGTGCCTTGTGCATGTACCGTAGACTGTCCAGTCTGCGAAGCGCTCACGGCAAGTCCAGCGAGCAAAACCAGCGCGACTAGTGCAAACGCAAGCTTGAGTCTATTCATAGCGGCCACATAATACACGAAACGGTTCTTGGATTGAATGCGCCGCTCTATTTGGACTGCGCCGCCCTCTTCCTCATTGAGTGACTTTCGCATGCGTGGCGGCGCTTTTGTTTGAGCGGCGCGCATAACGGCGTCTGTTGAGTTGCGCCGGTGGTAAACAGCCAGAGCCAAAGCGCCGCCGCGCATGCGAGAGTCACTCAATGAGGAAGAGGGCGGCGCAGTCCAAATAGGCGGCTGTGTTATCATCCGTTTTCCATGTACATCGACTCACACGCACACATCGAGATGAGCGACTTCGATGCCGATCGCGACGCTGTCATTCAGCGCGCGCTCGATGCCGGAGTCGAGATCATAGTCTGTGTAGGCGATGGTGATGTCGCCAGTGACTCGCACGCCGCGGCTTTTCGGCTTGCCGAAGAACATCCATTCATCTACACGACAGTTGGCGTTCATCCGCACGAAGCTCGACTGCTCGACGATGAGTTGTACGCGAAACTCCAGGATCTCTCACAGCACCCGAAAGTGATCGCGTGGGGCGAGATCGGGTTGGATTATCACTACGACAACTCGCCGCGAGAAGTGCAACGCGAGGCGTTCAGAAAACAGTTGCAAATGGCGCGCGAGCGTCAGCTCCCGATCTCGATTCAC
>JBGQGO010000667.1:0-3325 GCA_041497455.1 Blastocatellia bacterium
ATGGACAGGCCGCAAGGTACGCCGGCGGTCCCGGCGCGCGGTCAGTTGTGCGTCGTGTTCTTCACCGTGAAAGCGGCGGGCCAATCCCCGCTGGTGCTCAACGAGCAGCAGACACAGTTCCGCAACTCCAGCGGCCAACCGGTTCCTATCAAGGTCCAATCGTCGCAGGTTGAAATTCGATGAGCAGCACAAGGAATCTCGGATTGCGGATTGCCGGAAGGCGCACCTGTCAAATCCGCAATCCGCAATCCGCAATCCGCAATCGAAGTGGCTTCACCCTCCTCGAGATAATAATAGTCATCACCATCCTGTCCGTGCTGACTGCCGCAGCAATACCGATGGTGCGCAACACCGTGAAACGCGAACGTGAGGCCGAACTGAGGCTCGCGCTCAGGCAAATACGGCAGGCAATCGACAGGTACAAGTTGTATCACGACCAAAGTAACGGAACCGCGATCCCCATCGAGTGGAAGACGCCGACCGGCTATCCGAAGGAGCTCAAACTATTGGTCGACGGTTTTACGCCCGCGAACGTCGTGGGCACCAGCGAAGCCCGAGTGCGGTTCATGCGACGCCTGCCGGATGATCCGGCGACCGGGACGAAGGATTGGGGCATGAGGTCCTATAAAGATAAGCCCGATTCGACATCGTGGGGAGGCGAAGACGTGTGGGATGTTTATTCCAAGAGCGACGGGACGGCGCTCAACGGAACGAAGTACAAGGACTGGTAATGAGAAACGAAACCAGATCGAGGATGGAGGATCGAGGATGGAGGATCGCGCGTGGGCGCGAGGCGCAGGCGAGCCTCTATCCTCAATCGTCAATCGTCGCTTCGAACGGGTTCACACTGCTCGAACTAGTCATGGTAATGACCATTATCGTAATACTCGCCGCGGTGGGTGTCACCTCGTACCAGCATATCCAGTTGAAAGCGCGCGAGACGATTCTCAAAGAAGACCTCCGGACCATGCGCAAGATGATCGACCAGTACGCGGCTGATAAAGAAAAGCTTCCGCAGTCGCTCGAGGATCTGGTTAGCGGGCAGTACATGCGCGACGTGCCAATCGATCCCATCACCGGACAAAAGGACTGGGTTGTCGATATGGGCGACGACACTGTCTCGCGCGACGGCGGGCAAGGCGTTGTCGACGTCCACAGCGCCGCGGCGGGCGAAGGCAGCGACGGCGCCGCGTATAAGGACTACTGATCATTTTCCATTTGCCATTTTCCATTTGTGATTTGTCATTGTCCCGCGAGTCGGGCGGCCAATATAAAATGAAAAATGGAAAATGACCGTGCAGTCTTCGCTTTCTTCCTTCATTAGAGATGTCAAGTTTAAGAAGATTCTTCGTGGCGCCCCCCGCCCCTAACACAGCAGCCGGTTTCGTAGACGACAACTTCGCGGTAGTCGATCTGCGCCGCGGGCGGAACGGGTTTTCGCTCGCATCGAGCGCAGTTACTCAGCTTCCTCCCGGTCTGATCACTCCGGCCTTTGACACTTTGAACATTCAAGACACGGATGAGCTTGCTCAGACCATTGCCCAAACGGCCGAAGCCGCGGGCCTCTTAAACAAGAAGCGATGGTCAGTTGCTTTGCCTGACGCTGCTGCGCGAACGCTTGTCGTTACGCTCGAAAGCAAGCCCTCCAGCCGCCGCGAGTTGAATGAAGTCATTGCCTGGAAGATCGAGCGCGTGATCGCCGCGCCATCAAGGGACCTGCGCATTTCGCGCCAGCGCATGAACCCAGCCGCGGGACAGGACCGGTACGTGGTGACCGTCGCCCACAATGAGGTTCTCTCGCAGTACGAGTCCGTATTCGCCGGAATGGGATGGAACGCGGGGCTGGTATTGCCGCGCCACATGGGCGAAGGGCAGTGGCTAATGTGGGATGATTCACCCGGCGACAAGATGCTGGTGTCGGCGAATCGGAGCGGCTTCACTTCGCTGATAGTACGAAACGGTGATCCGGTCCTCGTGCGCTCGTTTGTGTGTGAGCCTGATTCGGTCGCTGATGAGCTGCATCGCTTTGCGTTGTACTATCGCGACAGGCTGGTTGACGGAAGCGGAGCCGCGAATACTTTAACTCGGATCCTGGTGCTGGGCGGCATTGATTTGGCGGAAGCGCGCCGCGCCGTCGCCGATGCGATCGACAGCGAGCCTCAGGCGCTGGACCCGGCGGAGTTTGGAATGGACCTCAAAGGCGAAGCGATTCGATTCGACCACCTCGCCGGCGCAGCGGGCCTCGCAACCATCGCGTGGCAGTAACCGACACATTTTCTATTTTCTAATTTTGATTTGTTATTTGTCATTGTCAGTGCAGGTCGACCAGCTCTGCCGATGACAAATAGAAAATATAGAAAATGACAAATAGAAAATATAGAAAATGACAAATAGAAAATGACAAATAGAAAATCACAAATAGAAAATAGGCTGGTCTTATCTGGTTTTCGGCTTCCCGGTCCATACGGTGACGGCATTAGCGGGAGTGATCGGTTCACCTGGAACGCCGTATATCTCCACGGAGAGGAAAAACTTCTTGGGGTTGCCTAACCCAACTACCAGGCGTGCGTCCACAGTTTCTCCCGGCGACAGCGTGTTATCGCTGCCGGCGTCAACATTCAGGCGCGCGCCCTCGGTCCATTTCGATTTCGGATCGCGCGTCAGAATGACGTTGCGGTTAATCTCTGCGACTCGCAGGAAGGGGTTCACGATCGGCGTGCTGCCCCGGTTCGCGATCCTCAAGTTCACAATCAACCGTGACGCTCCACTCGCTGTAATCGGTGGCTCATCCGAAGACGTGTCGGACCAGTTCAAATCTACCTTCTCGGACGAGACAAAACTGATGTCAACATTTGAACCAACGTTCAATCCGATAGAAAAGTCCGCCTGGCTGACGGCGACCATGAAATTGCGGCTCACGGGTTCGACGGCCAGGAGAAGGATGCGCCCTCGAGCGGTAGCCACCCGCGGCATGGTGACCCGGTAACGCTGGGCGTCCGAGGGGATATCTTGCGCCAGCGGAGCAAAGCTCACGCCGCCGTCGGTGGAAAGCGACAGCGACTGCGCAAAGCCGGGAGCGTTTGGCGCCGTCCAGATAATTATGTAATCATCCCCACCTGCCAGGCGTTCGCCCCCGCCGGGCGACGCCACGAGAATACTCGGGTAGTCCCCGCGCACACCCGGTCCTATCGTATGCCGCGTATCAACGCCGCCGTCGTTGCCGTCGCCCGTCGAGTCTTCGTAGTTCGCCCAGTGACTCACGCCGGCCGTGTAGCTCGCTATCGTGTCGGGCACTGCATCAAGCTTGAGGCCGAATGGGTCAGTA
>JBGQGO010000668.1:0-3319 GCA_041497455.1 Blastocatellia bacterium
AACATGAACCGTTTGTAAAACAATTCCGGCTGATGCGTGTTGTAAGCGGAGAAGCTGATGTCAGTCGAGTTGAGGTGTTCGAGTCCCCCTGATCCCATGCCCGGTCGCGCGCGAAGAAAGAAAACGTACTTGTTGTATGGCAGCCCTCCCATCAACTCGGCCAAATACGTGACCACCGCTTTCGTATCATCGGTGATCTTCTGCTTGTCGTAGTTCCCTTTCCCGATGAACACGATGTAGTGAGGCACGCCTTTGCTATCGAACTGAGTCTGTTCCCAGCTCTTGCCGAGCGCAATCGACGAATCAATAAACGTATCGTAGTTCTCGGCGACGAAAGTGTTGGGCTCTTTGCCCGGTTCCATCCCGGTTTGAATTCGCCAATCGGAAGGCGCATCGAGCTTGATCGAGATCGGGCCGTCCAGCGGATAAGGTCGCTTGCCGACAACGTACATGAAAACGCTGGGCCCCGTGATGTAGCAGAGCTCGTCGTTGTAGCTTCGGTAATAGAGCTTGTATCGCGCGGTGATCTTGCGGCCGCTTGGGGTGTAGATGCGCCAGGTTTGCTTATCAACCTTTTCGAACTTGAGCGCCGCGCCGGTCTCGTCGCTTGCTGAGAACTCCTGCACGTTTCGCCACTCGTTGCGAATGCCGTAAGCGCCGGGCGACCACGCGGGCATCGCCACATCGATCGAGGCCGCGCCGCCGCTGTTGACTTGAAGCGAGACGTGGAGGAAATGCGTCGTGGGGTTCTTGTGGAGAGTTACCTGGTAGGCTACGGGTGATGACTGAGCGGAAACCGCGCTTTGAAGCGCCAGCGCGAAGATGATCGTAAGCGCAAATCTAAGCGAACGGATGCAGGCCTTCCTCATAATAAACTCCGATCCGTGCGAATCAGTCAAATCAGTGTCATCCGTGGTCTATGAGTTCGTAAGAATCGCATCGCCGCGCATAGACCACGGATGACACTGATTCGGCGGATTTGCGCGGATACCCCTCCTTCATTAGTGAAGAGTACGTTACAGTCCACTAGTTGCACGCAAAGCCACAAAGAACGAAAGTACAACTAGGAGCGAGGCGCTCGCAACTCTTCAAGCGCGCGCTGCACGAACGGACGAGCCATTTGCTTGCGCCAGTTCATAAGAAAGTCTGTGTTATCGAGCGGACGAGCCTTCAAGTAGCACGCTTCCGCCGCCGCGTTGATTCGCTCTTGATCGAGCCGCTCTCCAATCAACGCCTGGCCTGCTTCGCTCACTTCAATCGGAGCGGGCGCAACGCCGCCGAGGATAAGCTTCGCAGCGCGCACTGTTCCATCATCTGCGATATCGAGAGCGGCTGCTACACCCAATACTGGAAAGTCGAACGAGCCACGACGGCGAAGCTTCTTGTAAACCGCTTGCAGTCCGTTTCGCGGCGGCAGGTGGATTTCAGTCAGCAGCTCATCCGGCCGCTTGTTCAAATACTGAATGCCATCGTTGTTGTAGAGGTCAGCCGCATCCAGCATTCGTTCACCGTTCGCGGACACGAGCTTAACTTTCGCGCCGATCGCGACCATCACAGGCGCAAGATCGGATGACTGAACGGCCCAACATTTCGGACTGCTTGGCGCGACCCAACAGATCTCGCCGTCTTTTTTCAGGCAGAAGTTGATACCCTTGCGCCACTCGTAGTTCTGATCGTAGTAGTTGCATCGCGTGTCGAGAAGAAGATTCCCGCCGATCGTCCCCATGTTTCGAAGTATCGGCGTCGATATCAGCCGCGCGGCGTCGGCTACGAATCGATAGTCCCGATTGATCGTTGGGTGCTCGCATATCTCGGTTAGCGAAACGGACGAGCCTATGATTATCCCGCTGCTGGCGTCCCCTCGAATCTGGTGAAGCTCGCGCAACCGAGTCACCGAGATGACGGTCTTCGGGGTTTGCTGCCGCCGCTTCATGTTTGGATAGAGATCGGTGCCGCCGGCGACAAACATTGCCTCAGCGCCGGCGTCGCCGAACATCTCTACCGCGTCGGAAATTGTCTTCGGCACACGGTAGGTGAATTTCGGAAGGCGCATCATAACGGTTTCTCAAACACAAAGACACAAAGCGCACCAAGGACGTTCCGGTATCTTTGTGGCCTTTGTGTCTTTGTGTTTAGAGGCATCTCATTCTCGACCGTGAACAGCCACGCGTGGCAGTTCCTTTCCATCTCCGCCCTCAGCAGGAGTCGCCACTCTGATCGGTTCGGGCCATTGGACATCCGGAACTGTCTTCGGACCGAAGCGCCCGTCCTTCCCCTGAGCCTTCGCGCGAATCGCCGACAAGATCTTTTCAGGTGTCGCAGGGACTTCGTCGATGCGAACGCCGACTGCGTCGTAGATCGCGTTCACCACAGCGGGAGGAACCGGCAGCAGTGGGCCCTGGCCTACTTCTTTGGCGCCGAATGGTCCATTGGGATCGGGATCTGAAATCAAGATTGTCTTCACGTCGCACATCTCGAGCGTCGTCGGGCTTTTGTATTCGAGCATCGAGGGGAACTTGTGCACGACGTTTCGATTGCCGCGATATGCCATCTCTTCCATCAACACTTCGCCAAGACCCATGTAGACGCTGCCCTCGACTTGTCCCATCACCAGCGCGGGATTTATCGACTGCCCAACGTCGTGAGCGATCCAAACTCGCTCGACGACTACGATCCCGGTCTCGGGATCAACATCGACTTCGGCGACTGCGGCCGAGTAGCTGTACGCCGGCGAAGGCCCGACGCCCGCGCCTTTGTACTTGCCCGGCGAGCGAGGCGGAGTGTACGACCCTACCGTTCCGATCGTGCCGAATTTGGATTCTGCGAGCTGAACGGCTTCGGCGAAGGTCATCCCTCGCTCGGCGTCCTCGACGTCAAACACTCGGCGATCCGCAAACGCGATGCATTCCGTAGGTACGTCCAGCTTTTCAGCGGCGGCTTTTGCCAACAACTCGCGCGCGCGTCCGACCGCCTGTATAGCGGCCTGTCCCGTCATAAATGTCACGCGGCTGGAATAGCTTCCCAAATCAACCGGCGTCAGATCGGTGTCAGCAGTGATCACCCGAATGTCGAACGGATCGATGCCCAGGACTTCGGCAACGATGTAAGCGAGAATCGAATCGGAACCCTGGCCGATATCGATCGAGCCGCACATCACGCACACCCCGCCTTGGCGATCAAGCCGGAGCTGCACACCAGAATGCGGCATGTTGTTCCAGTAGATCGGCAGCCCCGCGCCGCAGAGATAAGAGCTGCTGGCAAACCCGATCCCTTTGCCGTATGCCAGCTTCTTGAACTTGTTTTTCCAATCAGACGCTTC
>JBGQGO010000669.1:0-3316 GCA_041497455.1 Blastocatellia bacterium
CGTCTTATACTTGGTGAGTTCGTCAGCGGGAAAGCTCGGATTGAGAATAACATCCGCGAACAACTCCATGATCTGATCGACGTTGTCGGTCAACCCAGAGGCGTTGACGAGGCTGTTGATCGTTGAGAGCCCGGAAGTCGCCGAAAGCGATGCCCCTAGTGCGTCGACCTGCTCGGCGATCTGTTTGCTTGTGCGCGTCTTCGTTCCTTCGCGCAGCGACGCAGCGGTAGCCTGCGCGGCTCCGTGCTGATCCGAGGGATCGGCAAGCCCGCCGCTCAATACCACCATCTGCATCGCGAAAGTCGGCAGCTTGTGCTGCTCCAACACGATCACTTGCATGCCGTTGCTCAGTCTGGTTTCAAAGGCCTTCGGCAGTTTCACCTTCAGCACCTCTTTGCTGATCGGCGCTTTGCCTTTGACCACGAGCCCCTTTGACGGCGGCTTCGGACCTTGCGCTGCTGAAAGCACCGTTGCGAGCGCCATCACGATCGCCGCCGCGAGCGCGCTATTCGATTTCGAGATCATTCTTTTCATAAGTCTCTCTCCCTTGAAAGTCAGTTCAGAGTACAAGCTTTAGCTTGCTTGATTGGCCTCCGAGGAATGGCAGCCTGAAGGCGAAACCTGAACTCTTTTCATCGTTGATCACTCGTCACTAGTTCGTCGCGGACCCCGCACCGGGCGCCTTTGGCTGCGGAATCGTGATGCCGACTGTCCGATTCGCCGCCTTGAAGTATTTGTTGGCGACTCGCTGCACGTCTTGTTTGGTAACCGCTGCGATCTTCTCGAACTCAGTGTTAATCAGGCCAGGGTCGTTGTAGAAAACCGCGAACTGAGTCAGCCGGATCGCCGTCCCCAACGAGCTTTGCAGCCTTTGAATCGAGCTGCGGCGTGACGAGTTCTTGGCCTTGTCCAACTCCCAATCGGCGATTGGCTCGCGTTGCAATCGGCCGATCTCTTCGTTGATCGCCGATTCAACATCCTCGATCTTCTTGCCGGGTGCGACCGTCGCGGTGATGTCATAATAGCCCACGCCTCGCACGGTACTGACGAAGCCGGAAATCCCGGTCACGAGTTCCTTCTCTTTTACAAGTTTCTGATAGAACCGTGAGCTTTGCCCGCTGGCCAGCGCCTGGCTGAGCACCTGCATCGCATAGGCGTCGGGCGTGTTGCCGACTATTCCCTTGTACCCGATGATGATTTGCGGCAAGCGGGCAAGGGGGTCCTCCATAGTGAATCGCCGCTCGGCAGTCTGCTCAGGCTCGGTGGTGTCTACGGCAGGGGGCGCGGGCTGCGACGGGATGGTCTCGAAATAATGCTTTATCCTCGCCAGCGCGAGATCGGGTTTGAAGTCGCCTACAAGCGCCAGCGCGGCGTTGCTTGGAGCGTAGTAGATGCGGAAGAACTCCTTGACGTCCTGCAAGCTCGCGGCGTTTAGATCGGCCATCGAACCGATGACCGAATGCTTGTAGGCAAAGTTGTCGTACATCGTCTCTTGGAATTTCTCGCCAGTCTTGCCGTAAGGCTGATTATCCACTCGCAGCCGGCGTTCTTCTTGCACCGCGTTGCGCTGCCCGTCCAGGTTATCCTGGGTCACGTCCAGATTGTGCATTCGGTCGGCTTCCAGAAACAGAATCATGTCCAATTGATTGGACGGCACCGTGGCAAAGTACAGCGTCCGATCCTCGTTCGTTGTGGCGTTGTTTCCGCCGCCGTTGGTATCAATCAGAAGCGAGTATTCGTTCTTCCCCACATTTTCAGACCCGGTGAACATCATGTGCTCGAACAAATGAGCGAAACCTGTTCGGCCTTGGCGTTCGTTGCGCGAGCCCACATCGTAGGTGATGGCTACAGTGACAACCGGCGCGTTGTGATCTTCGACCAGCAGCACGCGAAGACCGTTCTTTAGTTTCACGTCCTTGAAATCTACTTTGACCTTTCTCGCTTGCTGCGCGCTTGTCGTGGCAACGAGAAGGCAGACTAGCGAGAGTATCAGTACGGCTCTAGCTCTTTTCATTTCGGGACTCCTTTTTTAGTTGGCTTGCCATGGCCAACGACGAAATTGACTAACGTGAACCAGTGACAGTTCTTAGTGAAATAGGATTGCGATAGCTGAATCAGGCAGCAGATTCTCTCGTTTGTTTTGCGATGAAGACTTGCAATCAATCGACTTTGGACTCCTCATCCTCGTCATCATCGGGCATTTCATCAAGCAGCCGGTCCATCTCACGCAGGGCTGGCTGGACGTGATTCTTCATATGCGATAGTGAGGCGTACAACTCACCTTCGATAGTAGCGCGCTCGTCTTCGTCTGCTGTCTCAGGCCTCTCAGCCATTGATCTTAAAGCAGCAATCAGCGAGAGAAATCGCGCGCATTCTTCCTCCAATTCTTCGAGATGCATATCAAGCAGGCTCGAAGAAGGGCTGACGAGCGATTCTTTTCTGACTTCGATAACAGACATGATTACTTCCTTCCCGGCAGGCGTTTCTTTATGCGCTCAGCCTCTCCCCGCCAAGCTCGCACTTCCCTCTCCCAATGCCCGATAAGTCCCAAATCGGGATTCAAGCGCGTTATTTCTTCCGCAACCTTCTGTTCGTGTTGACGGATTCGCCGCTCCAAGCCATCAATCCTCTTTCGAGTTCTCTTATTTCTGCCCATGCGACGCTCAAAAAGCAGGCTCCTGATACTCGCCAAAAACCGGCCTCAGCGCATCGCACATCTCTCCCAGCGTCGCATAAGCGCGCACGCAGTCCAACAGCAACGGCATCGTGTTCTCGCGGCCGCGGGCGCCGTCCGCAAGACTCTTCAAAGTCTTTTCGACTCGCGCGTTGTCGCGTTCGGCTCTCAGCTTTCTGAGACGCTCCTCCTGGAGCGTACCCACCGATTCGTCGATCTGGAGAAGCGGCAACTCCATCCGCTCGTCTTGCATAACGTAGTCGTTCACGCCGACGATGATCTTGTCCCCGCGCTCGACCGCCTTCTGAAACTCATAAGACGAATCCTGAGTCTCGCGCTGCGGGAAGCCCGCTTCGATCGCTTCGACCATCCCGCCGAAGTCGTCGATCTTGCGGAAGTACTCGAAGGCGCCTTCTTCCATGTCGCGCGTGAGCTTCTCGAGAAAGTACGAACCGCCTAACGGGTCAACCGTGTTCGTAACTCCCGACTCGTAAGCTATGATTTGTTGAGTGCGCAACGCAATCAGAGCAGCTTCACCCGACGGCAGCGCGAGCGCTTCATCATAAGCATCGGTGTGAAGCGACTGCGTTCCTCCAAGCACGCCCGCCAGCGCTTGAATCGCCACTCGCACAATGTTGTTCA
>JBGQGO010000670.1:0-3314 GCA_041497455.1 Blastocatellia bacterium
CGTGCTGCGCTGGATCGGAAAGCAGATGCTGGAGCGAGATCAGCTCGCGTACTTTTAGATAACCGCCGTACGTAAGTCGCGGCTCGTCTCTGGGTGGTAAACCGAATGACATGATTACTCTCTGAATGCAGAGGTCAGAAGCTGGTCTTCTCTGACTGCTTTGACAACCTGTTCTGAGAAATGAGTCTCAGCTTCTCTTCTGTCCCCTTCTTCTTTTCATTGTATGCGCGCTCTCCGTAAGGCTGCGACTTCTCCAGCCAAAACTCTTCCAGGAAGGCCAGGTCCGCTCGATAGTCATGACCCGGGCCCTCGGTTGCGGTGAGCTCATCGAGTATTTCAAACGAGAAGCTTTTGCTGCCGAATTCACGCCACTCGGACTGAAGCGTTTTGTTCGGATGCGAGCCTGCGTTCAATTGGAATCTGCTGCTGTTGATTGCGCCCGGAAGGTTAAGGGCAGTCCCGATTAATACCTTATCATTTGCGATGTTGCGAATCTGGTAGACGCCCATTGGCGTGTGATTCTGCTGATACTCTCTTTTCAGTTCCTTTTTCTTCTTGTCCATCTTGATACCGAGGGGTCTGTCACGCCGATCAACCTGTTGGGCGTTCGATTGTCGCTGTCGGCAACCGCGCGACAAGGCGCGTTAGCCGAACACCCATTCGCTGTTAGTGAAATCACAGTCACGAGTCGCCGGGTCGAAAGCAGATTATTATGCTTGAAGCTTGGGCTGGCGCCGCGTGTAGAGCGTGCATTCCCTCATGCCCTCTTCCTAACGAGTTGATCCGGCGTTGACACATCTTTGTCCTTCAACGGCTCCCCTTCAGACTCATCGGTGGTTACCATACGACGTACAGTCTCCATGACCTCTCTTGCAATGACTGCCTGTGCAGCGGGCAAGGTACTTATTCGCCACAGCGCCTTGGCGGCGGACAAGCGTACAGATGCGTCTTCATCACCCAGTGCGCTGACAAGCGGCTCGACTGCTCTTAGGTCACCGATTGCTTCAAGGGCCACTGCTGCGGCATAGCGCACCGATGAGTCCTTATCTTGCAACGCACCGATTAGAGGGTCGACAGCCCGTGGGTCCCCGATTACGTCCTCCTGTTGTCCCTGAACCTGTCCATAACGTGCTGTATGACGAGCCTTTCGATTTAAGTCGCTGATATACCGCCTCTGATCGATGTTTATTCGATAACCCTCGATCTGCTTGTATACGATTCGCAGACGAACGTTCCTAAGTAGCTCTTCGAAGTCCTTGCGCAGCCTCGCCCGATAGGAGATGGCGTATTCAACGGCCACCACGATGAAGACCAGCAGCGGTGTCGCCACGAAAGAAGCTTGACCCCCAAAAGCCAAGGCCAGCAATGCCGCCGCCGGTGCGAGCACCATCAGGCCAAGCAAGTAAAGCCGCAACGTCGCCTTTAGACTGCGCCCTTCTATACCTTCACGGAGCCACTCAGTCATTGTGGTCGTCTCCCTTACTGTCCGATGACCTCATACGGACTTCGTCCTGCACTCCCCTGGCAAGCCTGATGGTCACTCGCACTACGGTGTACAACCCGAACATGCAAAGCAACGCTAATGACATCCAGATATCCACCTTCTCCAGTGTCGAGAAGTAGCTCTCCTGTTTTGGAAACAAGTGGCTCCAATGCGAGCGTGCCTAGCCCGATTAGGAGGAGCGAAAGCTCCAGCACGAGAATAATGACAGCGTGGGCGATGATTGGCTCGGCCTCTTTCCATATTCTCCGCCAGAAGTCCTGGTCGTTGTCGGTTGGCATCGGCAACCTCCTTCATTGTAGCACCCAGGACAAGTTCCAAATCGCTAATAGCGTACGTCGCACTGTCTGGCTAGGTCAGGGTTCCTTCACTCTGACTCTTTATTAAACTGCGGCGCGCGTTTCTCGGTGAACGCCTGGTAAGCTTCGCGGAAATCCGGGTTGAGCATGCAGATGGCTTGCGCCTCGGATTCGGCTTCCAGAGCCATTTCCAGGCTCATATCAAGCTCGCGGTTGAGCGCTGCCTTGGTCATCCCCAGCGCGAACGCCGGTCCGGCCGCGAGCTTCTCGGCCCACCGCATCGTCTCGGTCTCGAGCTCGGAAGCCTGAACTACCCTGTTGTACAAGCCGATCTTGCCGGCCTCATCCGCGCTGATGAAATCACCGGTGTAAAGCATCTCCGTCGCCTTGCTGAGACCAACGATCTTTGGTAGCAAAAACGCCGCGCCCATGTCCGCACCCGCGAGTCCGACCTTTACAAATAAGAAGGCGATCTTCGCAGTGTCGGCTGCGATTCGCAAATCACAGGCGAGTGCGATGACTGCACCGGCGCCTGCAACCGTTCCGTTGAGCGAGGCGATCACCGGCTTGTTGAGAGCTCGAATGTTTCGGATTAGCTCGCAGGTCATCCTCGTGAATTCGAGCAGCCCGCTCATATCACGGTTGAACAACTCGCCGATGATATCTTCGACATCGCCGCCCGAGCAGAAGCCGCGCCCGCGTCCGGTTATGACGACCACCCGCACCGCGTCGCGCGAGCGAAGCACCGCCAGCGTGTCGGTCAGCTCCCGATAGACGTCAAACGTCAGCGAGTTCAGCCGGTCCGGCCGATTGAGGGTTATCAACGCAACGGCCCCTCGCTCCTCGTACAAGAAGCTTTTCGGATCTATGTGGTTTAGGGCTTTCACTGCTGGTCACCGCTCGGCGCCGGCGCGGGGATGACCGCGAGCGCTTCGATCTCGACCTTGGCGAGGTGTTCGAGCAAGCTGCTGACTTCAACAAGAGTCATCGCGGGAAAGTGTTTGCCCATGAGCTGCCGGTAAGCCGAGCCTATGTCGCGGAGCCGTGACGCGTATTCCTCCTTGTCGGTGACAAAGATCAACAGCCTGCCAATGTTTTCTGGTCCGCCTCCGGCCTGGCGGACGACCGCAAGCACATTCTCGAGCGCCTGCGCGAATTGTTCGGCGAAGTCGTCGCTCACGATTCTGGAGTCGCGGTCCCAACCCACCTGTCCGGCGATGAACAAAAGCGAGCCGCCTTCGAACAACATCCCGTTGCTGTAGCCGCGCGGCTGGCCCAGGGCTTCCGGGTTGATTATCGTCATCTTCATCGGCCGACCCATACTCGTGATCAAGCTTGCGGCTTCAGCCCGCTGTATTCTTTTAACTCCGTACTCGTGCCTTCTTTGGAGTGGCGCTTCACCAGGCCTAGTCCGGGGACGTAATAATCCAGCGTAAGATTCTCGCCGATCTTGCGAACAACCGTGACGGCTTTGAACGTCCCGACGTCAGTTGTCACGTCCTCCTGGCCGGTCA
>JBGQGO010000671.1:0-3311 GCA_041497455.1 Blastocatellia bacterium
CAACGCGCGCGCTTCGCGAGGGAGCTTTGGAAGAGATGACTGTCGCGGCATTGTGTCACGACATTGGCAAAGTCATTTCGGTAGAAAACCACCCGGCAATCGCAGCCGAGATTCTCAAGCCTTACGTCTCGCGCGAGACCTGCGAGATCGTCCGCACTCATCAGGATTTTCAGGGGCGGCATTACTACGCTTTGATGGGCAAGGACCCGGACGCGCGCCGCCAGTATGCCGGCGAGCCGTGGTACGAAATGGCTTGTGTGTTCACCGACGGATGGGATCAGACTTCGTTCGATCCTGACTACGACACGCTCCCTCTGTCGCACTTCGAACCGATGATCGATCGCGTGTTCGCAAGTCCCAGACGAGAGCTGGCGCAAACTGCTTAAGGTCCTGGGAGCGCAAGTTCGTAGTTCGGCCTTCAGGCGGAAGTTCGTCGCGCGTCGCGGGAGAAACCAACATACGAACTTCCGCCTGAAGGCCGAACTACGAACCCTGCGCTCCCAGGCTTCTGTGTTTTCGCGCGTCAGTCAACAACACTGTGAGGTTCCCAATGTCTTGCTACACCATCAAAACAAGCGCAGTGCTACTCGCCGGCGTTTTGTGCCTGGCCTGTTCGACTCCGCCAACAATAGCTTCCAAGAACGAGCCCCAAGCTTCCGCGCCAAAGTCGCAAGGCGAGCTTCGATTAAAGGCGCCTGATGGCTGGGTGAGCGAGCGTCCTTCGTCGAGCATGCGCGTGTCGCAATATCAGCTTCCGGCCGCCGAGGGCGACACCGAAGCAGCATCGCTCGTTGTGTACTACTTTGGCGCAGGCCAGGGCGGCTCCGTAGACGCAAACCTCGAACGCTGGATCGGCCAGATGCAAACACCAGATGGCCGACCGTCAAAGGAGAAGGCCAAGACAGAAACCACGACGGTCAACGGCATGAAAGTCACGTTATTGGACGTCACAGGCGTCTACGCAGGAGGGGACATGGGCGGAGGCGGGGCAGGCCAGAGCAAACTCACCTTTCGCATGCGCGCGGGAGTCATCGAGACTCCGAAGGGCGCGTACTTCATCAAGCTGGTCGGCCCCGAGAAAACCGTCAACCGATGGGATCAAGCTTTTCAGGAATTCATCAAGTCCGCAGAATTCAAAGCATGAGCTTCACTCGCTGACGGCGCACCGGCGGCACGACGCCCCATAGCACGTCGCAACTTGTAGGGACATCAAATCTGGATGGTCAACTCGTAGCTGCAAACCGTGATCTCATCTCCCGGCTTTACAGGCGCGCTCTCGCCGGCCGAGACTTCGCGGCCATCGTTTATGACGATGGGATTCGCTCCTTTGCAAGTGACGGTGTACTCGTCGCCCTGCTTCGATAACGTCGCGTGCTGGCGGCTCACTTCCAGGTCGCCTTCCAGTCTCAGATCAACAGCGACATGGCGCGAGCCTCGGCCGATGGTGATCTCGTCTTTGAAGAACGGCCGCACATCGAGAGGAGCCGAGTCGGCGCCTTCCACTTTGCGATGGACTCGTACTGAAAAGCTCGGAACAAGCGGCTCAGCGGGCTTGCGAGGGCGCACGATCGTAGCCTCGTCGTCGAGCTTCTCCGCCACAGTGACGAACTCCGCTTGCGCGGGTTCGGCTCGCTTGCGCGGTTTCACCATTGTCTTCTGCGCTTCGGTGTCCCACACGTGCTGCACGCGGAAGCGGCCCGCCTCCAATCCCGGATCGACGCGAAGCTCAACGGTCAGCGTTCGTGTTTGAAAGTCATTGTCCCCGGCAAGCTCTCGCGCGCGTTCGGAGAGCACGTGATGAAGACCGCGTTCGAGGCCTTCGCGCTTCTCGCCCTGCCATTCGCTGTCATCTGCGGGGCTCATGAAAACGATGTACTCGCGCGGAACGTAAGTCGGCCCGCCCGGCGGCGTAAACATCTCGCGCTGCATGGACGCTTCTATCTCTCGCGCGACTGCGACCAGAAAGTCGTCCCACTTGGATCGCGGCTGCGGCTCGCCCTGCTCGTCGAGGTCTTCCTCGCCGTCGATCCACTTTCTAAGATTCTCTATCCAAGCTCGCATGACGTCCTCCGAGAGTGCATTTACTCCTCGAAATCCTTAAGCGGCTCATCAAAATCCTCTGCCATCGAGACTAACCCTCTCGCGCTTCCCGCCCTTCGCCGGCCATTCGACCGCTGCGTCACGGGCACGAGTTTCAAAACTGCCTCGTGATTCTGAGTGATGACAACCTCTTCGCCATCGAGAGCCGTCTGAATAACTCTTTCCAGTTGCCCTTTAGCCTTCTCTAACTCGATCTCATACATATTCGCCCTCTTCGAAGTAGCATAGACTTTAGTCTGTGTTCTCGGCGCGCGATCGTATCGTCAATGATCCGACACAGACTAAAAAGTCTATGCTACTTCTTCAGCCCTCAATCCACCTTTACATGCCGGACATCGACCCACCCGCTGTCGGGCGCATTGTCGGGCGGAGTTCCAGCCCACTCCAAAACTCTGATCCTGACCCATGCGCCGCGCTCTTCGATGACGCGAACTCGGGTTCCGGCGGGAACGACCACCAGCACGGACCCGGCAGGATCGCTTCTCAGGTTGACGTTAAGCGCACCAGCGATTCGGCCGTCCTTCGCTGACGATCCGAAGAATGGCAACACGGTTCTCTGATCGGCGAAGTGATAGTACGTCGACGCCAAAAGCCCGATCAGCGCGGCCGCCAGAACGATGATGAACATTCGCTTCGGGTTCTTCAAATCTCAATCCAGCTTCACGAACCGGCCATCCACCCACCCGCTGTCGGGCGCATTATCGGGAGGAGTTCCGGCCCACTCCAAAACTTTTACCCTTAGCCATTTGCCGCGCTCTTCTACTTTGCGAACACGGGTCCCAGCAGGCAGCGCCACCAACACGGTGCCGAAGAAGGGTTCACTCCGCAGATTGACGTTGTCGGCACCCTCAATGCGTCCGTCCTTAGCCGGCGATCCGAAGAAGGGCAGCCCAGGCCTCTGATCGGCAAAGTGATAATACACCGACGCCGCAAGCCCGATCAGCGCGGCCGCCAGAAAGATGATGAACACTCGCCGCAGCCACTCGGAGCTGATGACCGCGCGGATTCTGTCCAACGCGCCTCGCTCCGACCGGCGTACCCGGGCGCTCGGCCTACCCCCGCTCAAAGCCGCTGCGTCCTTCTCTTCGGTAGCGACCGCCACGCTTTCGTTGCGGTCGAGGGTCTGAACTCGCGAGCCGTTTGCCGCGCTCGCCGAACCGAACGCCTGAGTAGCGACGCTGGCCCGCTCCTCTGCCCCCCTGCTCCTCTGC
>JBGQGO010000672.1:0-3304 GCA_041497455.1 Blastocatellia bacterium
CTGCTGGGCAATCCGCCATACAACTTTTACATCCACTCGGCGCCGAACTTGAACGTGATGCCGCGAGTGGGCGACTACAGCACGATCCGCGAAGACTTTCACTGGCACATCGAGATACTTGTGAGAACAACTATCTGGGCTGGATTCGAGCAAGGCAGCGGCATCTACATCAACCCCCTCAATCCGACCGACGCCGCGCGCTATCTGGCCGAAACGGAGATTGAGAGTGAGACGTGACTGTGACGTAGCATAGACTTTAGTCTGTGTCCTTCGGTCCAGTCTCTCTGAACAAAGGACACAGACTAAAGTCTATGCTACGTCACGGATCACGCTTCACGAATCATTCCTGAAGTACCTGCTCCTCTGAAACACTCGATCGTCGAAGTACCCACGCAGCAGCTCGATTTCGTCGCCGGTTGCGCTCGGCAGGACCGTCACGACGTCGTAGCGGTATGGCTCCCGGTAGACTTTCATCAACTGGCGATATCGCCTCGCGGCGCGGGCTATCTGACGCTGCTTCCGTAGATCAACCGCGCGTTCGGGAGCGACGAGGTCATCTGACGTGCGCGTCTTTACTTCAATGAACGCGAGCGTGTCGTCGTCATAAGCGATCACGTCGATCTCGGCCGTTAGCTTCTGGCCGCGCAGGCCACGCCCCAACGGCGCCAGGAAGTTCGTCGCGACGATTTGATACCCCTCATAGTCCGTCAAGTATTCGAGCGCCTTCCGTTCGCCGCGCTCCCCAAGTTCGAGATGCCGTGCGCGCGCCGTGTTGCTTCGCCGTCTCAACATCGCTTTGATACCGTCAATCATAGGACCTTTGATGCGCCGGCCATCCTGTGTTCGCGTGGTTTCGCGTTGATCGCTGCATCTTACCGAATGCACGCTCCTTGTAAAAGCTCCAAGCCACAGGCTACAGTCAAGCGTTGCTATCAAACATGGAAAAACCCGAGACCGCATCTGCGGCAACGCCCCTAGAAGCTCAGGCTCAGCTTCCGACGGTTGTCATCCTCGGCCGCCCAAATGTAGGCAAGTCGACGCTGTTCAACAAGCTCACCGGCAGGCGGCGCGCCATCGTTGGAGACGAATCCGGCATCACCCGCGACCGAATCTACGGCCGCGCTCAATGGCGAGGACGCGAGTTCCACGTGGTCGACACCGGCGGCATAATTCCCGACGACAAGGAACTCATCCCAACAAACATCTTGATCCAGGCTCGCACTGCGCTCGACGAAGCGTCGCTGATCCTGTTGGTTGTCGACGCGCGCGCCGGGATCACCGCGCTCGACGAAGAGCTTGCGGAACTCGCGCGCGTGACCGGCATACCCGTCTTCGTCGCGGCCAACAAAGTGGACACCGCCAAGCTTGAAGCCGACTCGCTGGAGTTCGAACGCTGGGGTCTGGACGCGGTGTTTCCGATCTCAGCCGAGCACGGCAGCGGCGTAGCCGAGATGCTCGATGCCGCGCTCGATATTCTCGCAGCCCCGGAGATCCACGAACAGCATCGCCAAGAAATCCGGCTCGCAATCGTCGGCCGTCCAAATGTCGGCAAGTCGTCCCTCGTCAATCGTCTGGTTGGCGAAGAGCGCGTGATCGTCTCTCCGATCCCGGGCACGACACGCGATGCAGTCGATACCGAGCTCGAGTATCAAGACACTCACTTTCGCCTGATTGATACCGCAGGCATTCGGCGCAAAGGTAAGACTGAGCTTGTCGCCGAGAAGATTTCAGTGGTGATGGCTCGCCGAAATCTCGAAGACGCCGATGTCGCGATCTTGATGATCGACGCCATCGAAGGCCCTACGGCAAACGACGCTACGATCGGCGGCTACGCCCACGAAGCGGGCGCAAGCATGATCATCGCCGTCAACAAGTGGGACGCCGTTGAGAAAACCGCCGATACCACCAAGGAGTATGCGCAGCGCATACGCGATATGATGAAGTTCGCGGAGTACGCGCCGATTGTGTTCATCTCGGCAAAGAGCGGGCTGCGCGTGACGAAACTGCTCGAGCTTGCGCGGCACGCTCACCAGGAACGCAACAAGCGAGTCTCGACTTCAGAGCTCAACCGTTTCTTCGAGCGCAATCTCGAACAGCCCCGCGCGACCACGCCTTCGAAGTATCCCTTGCGCGTCCTCTACATGACGCAAGCCGGGACCAGTCCGCCGACCTTTGTGGTTTTCACTTCGTCCCGCAGCCCAAAAGCGAAGCTGCATTTCTCCTACGATCGCTACCTCATCAACCGGCTCCGTGAGGAGTTCGGTTTCTTCGCGACACCGATTCGGATCAAGCAACGCAGGAAGAAGGGCGAAGCATCGCAAAGTCGCTGAGCCGCGTCGTTCAGAGATTACGAACCGAGAATTCACGACCTGTACTCGGAGGCAAGCCCATGCGTTCCACCCTGTTTACTCTTGTTCTCGCTCTGCTCATCCCCCTTTGCGTAGCGGCGGACGACCAGCCTGTTCGGATTCGCGTTTCAGATCTCGACAAGACGCCAATTGCCGCGGCGCCCCTGAAGATCAGGATCACCAAGCTCCGGACAAGTTTCTTGAAGCTTGGTAGCGGCAGCATCGAAGTAGAAGTAGAAAACATTGGAACCGGGTTCGAGACTTTCTCGCCGCAACGACTATCGTTGATAAACAAGGACAACATTCAGATCAACGTTGTGGGCTCGAGGCACAGCTACAGAACCGTTCCCCCATACGATCCGGGGATGCCTACGAGTCCGCTCGATAGGCGCATCGCGCCGGGAGCGCGCGTCAAGGAGACTTACTCTCTCAGCGGGAGAGTGCATCTTCCGATTCGGTTGTACTACGACGAGAAGCTTCTGGCTGAGATTGTTGAGTGACGACGCTAAAGGCTAAAAACAAGAGAATTGAAAATTGAGAATTGAAAAATGAAAATTGAAAATTGTAGGAACGTCCTCAACGTGTCCGGCCAAATTTTCAATTTTCATTTTTCAATTCTCAATTTTCAATCTCGGTTTCTCCACCAGCCTATGCCTTAGCCGGGGCTTCGTTGCCTGCCTCAATCGCGGCCTTGCGGACATTCACTTTCGCGAGCAGCGCCAGTCCCGCTACAAAGAAGACCACCAGCGACAAAATCGCCGCGCGATAGCTGCCAGTGAACTGAAGCGCCAGTCCGAACATCAGCGGAGCAAGCCAACTCGTGCCTTTGTCGCTCACTTCATAGAGGCTGAAGTACTCGGCCTCTTGTCCCTTCGGGATCATCAGTGAATAGACCGAGCGGCTCAGTGCCTGGCTTCCTCCCAGCACGATCGCAATCACTGCGCCCAGAATGAAGA
>JBGQGO010000673.1:0-3302 GCA_041497455.1 Blastocatellia bacterium
CGATGAGTATCACGATGAAAGTGCCTACGAACTCGGCGAGGCACTGACCAGCGAGACTTGCGGTGTAAACGTTTTGATTCTTGTCCAGCTCATCTTCAACTTCGGCGATTGCCGCTCTAGACATTCTTCACCTCGAATGATCACAGATAAGTCTGCAGCAACTGGAGCGCGCGCCAATACGCGCGTCGAGCAAAGCCCGGCCACTTCGCGTTCAGAAGAGGCGTCGAGCTCGTCGCATTGGCCTCCTGCCACCGGTTGGACGACCCGCTCAGATCCCATACCAAATCAGCTCCCTTGATCCCCGCGCGCTTGAGCGCTCCCGCCGGATTGCGGCCGTTGTCGGAATACGTGTTTTCGTGAATCCAGTTGTTCTCCGGAACCGGCCCGACGTCGAAGGCAGTGCCCTTCTCAAAAGCAACTTCGAGGCTGAACACCGCAACACCGTAGCAGTCGTTGCCGCGAATCTCGTTACCGGTTACTTCGTTGTTGTCGGCGGCCATCACCATCACTCCGGTGCCGGGTGGAACGTTCGCCACGATTGAATTCGGGTTCGCGAAGTTCGCGTGATTGTTGTTGATCACTCGGTTGTTGCGCACGATGCAGTTGTGCCCTGCCTTCGACGGGTTGTTGGGAAGAATGAATACCAGAATCCCACCCGTGTTGTCGTGGACGTAGTTGTTCTCGACTACCGCGTTCACCGAGTTCTCGATCTCGATGCCGGTGACATTGTTGTAGGCCTCCGAGTCTCGCACGACGATGTCGCGTGACTGGCCGACGTACAAAGCCGCGTCGGCGATGCCGGTCGCTACGCAGCCCTCGATTCTCACGCCTGTGCAGCTTACGGGATAGACGCCGTACAATCCAGTGTCGTCGATCTTCAAATTGCGGAACGTAACGTTGCGCGCGTGCTGAGCGACTACGCCGTTCGCTATGTAGTGCTGAAGATCGAAGTTCTCGATGACGAAGTTGCTTCCGGTTGCGAGCACCCCGTCGGATAGCTTCTTCTCGCCGTCCAGAACGGGACGGTGCGGTACCGGGTAGGTACGGCCGCCGATTGGAGTCACTATCGCTTCGCTAAGAACCGCGGGCCCAGTGAGATTCACGCCCCGCAAGGTAATGTTGTCGAGATCCACCTTCACTTCCTCTTTGTAAACGCCCGGCATAACTTCGATGATGTCGCCGGGTTTAGCGCGATCGACCGCGGCTTGAATCAACTCACCCGCTTTCACCGTGATCGTTTGAGGCGCGCGATCGGCGACTGCCTCTTTCGAAGAACCCGTGTTGTACTTCGCAACGAGATCGCGCGCCGGATTGGTCAGCCGAGGAACAACAGGTAATCCTGACGGCACCTTGTCTGGAAACGCGGGCAGATTCGATTCGTCGGTGAGCGCGTACAAGAACGCGATCAGGTCCTGCTTCTCCTCGGGAGTGATCGTGTACGTGTGAATCTTGTCGTCGACCTTCGGTTCCTTGAAGCCGGCCCCGGGACCGCCGCCCGCCGCGTAGAAGTCGAGCACCTCCTCGAGCGTCTTGAACTTTCCATTGTGCATGTACGGCGCGTTCAAGACGACGTTGCGCAGCGTTGGGACTTTGAAGGCGTACTTGTTGCCTTCGCCCTTGGTTACTTCGAAGCGGCCGTAGTCTGGTTGCGAACCATCCGCTTCGGGCACGCCGATGATCTTGAAGTCGCGGTTGGCAAAAGTCGGGAGGCCATGACATTCGAAGCATCGGGTGCGCCCCGAGCGAAACAAGTTGAAGCCCCGGCGCTGCTCGGGCGTAAGCGCGCCGAGCTCCCCTTTCACGAAGCGATCAAACGGAGAGTTATTAGCCGTGAGCGTTCTCTCGAATGCGGCGACCGCTTTTTGCACGTTGTCGATCGTCACCGCTGAGCCCTCACGGCCTGCGAATGCAGAATCAAATCGCCGCGCGTATTCGGGAATGTCTTTCAGATCTCTTACAAGGGTGTCGGGGTTCTCGTTCATCTCGATGTCGCTGGTGATCGGTCCCTTGGCTTGATCTTCGAGGTCTTCGGCGCGGCCATCCCAAAACTGCTTATGGTTAAATGCTGAGTTCCAGATGGTGGGCGCTCCTCGCCGCACGACGGTTCCACCAGAACGCTCGGCCCCGAGACCGTGACCTCCCTTGCCCATCGACAGCGCACGCGCGTCGGTGAAGCCGAGGTCCGGATGATGACAGGTCGCACACGAGATGTCGTTGGCGCCCGAGAGAATCGGATCGAAGAAGAGCAACCGCCCAAGCTGGACTCGTTCGTCGTCGGCAGCAGTCGCCAGCGGATTGTCTGCGTGCAAGACCATCTTCGGGAACTGGCGCACCAGCCCGCCTCCGCCCTTGCCGACTCCGGCGGTGTCCGCGTCGCCAACGAAGTCCGCTTGCACAGGCCATAGCCCCAGGGCGATGAACGCGGCGATTGGCAGGGCTAGCAACACAATGAGAATGCGCAGCCAGCGCCGCCGTGATCGCGCGCGAGGCGTTGAATGAGATTGGTCCAGTTCGATCCGCTTTGCCGATGCTGCAGCCATGTTCCATGCCTCCCGATCGATGAGTTGTTTATGAAGCTGTATTGGGAGAAGCGATTATATTCATAAAACCGTTAAACACAAACCGACTGAGAGCATTGTGTTTAGTCTCTTGGCTCCAGACATAAAGCAATGAGCGCGGCAACCCCGGCATTGTTCACGAGGAGCGCGCGGTTCGCGCTCAACGTCTTCCCGCCGGTCAGCTTCTCCATCTCTGAGAGCAAGAATGGAGTGACCGCCTTACCGCGAACGTCAAGAGACACAGATCGCGCCATCGCTTCATCAGTCGCAGCGGCGATTTCGGCAATCGGTATTTCAAGCTCGCCAGGAACAGGAACGCACACGAGCACCGCAGTGCGGCCCCCCATCCGCCAATGGCACTCAGCTACCTCCGCCGCTTCTTCAGGTGTCTCAACTCTCAGGTCCAACGCCAATCCGCTGGTGCGCGAATAAAACGCCGGAAGCTCTTCGGTGCGGTAGCCGATTACCGGGACGCCAAGCGTTTCCAGATACTCGAGCGTCTTCGGCAAATCGAGTATCGCTTTAGCTCCGGCGCATACGCAGATGAGCGGCGTGCCGCCCAGCGCAGTGAGGTCAGCGGAGATGTCCAGCGATTCAGCGGCTCCTCGGTGCACGCCCCCGATTCCGCCAGTCGAGAAGACCCGAATGCCAACTGCATGTGCGAGCCGCAGTGTTGACGCGACGGTTGTCGCGCCCCAGCCTCGCTTCAGCATCACTGGTGCGAGGTTGTTCAGGCCCACCTTC
>JBGQGO010000674.1:0-3297 GCA_041497455.1 Blastocatellia bacterium
CACGACAAAGTGATCCGCAGCACTCACGGAGTCAACTGCACCGGCGGATGCAGTTGGGACGTCTACGTCAAGCAGGGCATCGTAACCTGGGAGATGCAAGCGCTCGACTACCCTTTACTCGAAGATGGCTTGCCTCCCTACGAGCCGCGCGGCTGTCAGCGAGGCATTTCGTTTTCGTGGTACCTCTACAGTCCGATTCGCGTGAAGTACCCGTACATTCGAGGCGCGCTGCTCGATCTGTGGCGCAAGGCGAAAGAGGAATTCGAAGATCCGGTCGACGCATGGGAGTCCATCGTCACTGACGACGAGTCGCGCTCTCGCTATCAACGCGCGCGCGGCAAGGGCGGGTTCCGGCGCGGCAGTTGGGAGGAGATGCAAGAGATCATCGCAGCGTCGGTGATTTACACAATCAAGAAGCACGGCTCGGATCGAATCGTCGGCTTCTCTCCTATTCCCGCGATGTCTTTCTTGAGCTACGCGGCGGGCTCGAGATTCCTTCAACTGCTCGGCGGCGTGAACCTGAGCTTCTACGACTGGTACTGTGATCTTCCTCCCGCGTCGCCCGAAGTCTGGGGCGAGCAGACCGATGTCGCCGAAAGCGCCGACTGGTACAACTCGAAATTTCTCGCGGTGATGGGATCGAACCTGAACATGACCCGCACGCCCGATTGCCACTTCGCCGCCGAGTCGCGTCACAACGGAACGAAGATGGTGGTTCTCGCGCCGGACTTCAGCCAGGTGTCGAAGTACGCCGACCAGTGGATTCCGCTTCACGCAGGGCAGGACGGTCCGTTTTGGATGGCGGTGAATCACGTCATCCTCAAAGAGTTTCACGTCGAGAAGAAGACGCCTTACTTTCTCGACTACCTCAAGCGGTACAGCGATTCGCCGTTTCTAGTGAAGCTCGAGAGTTCGGTAGTACCGCCTTCAGGCGGAAGTTCGTACGCTGATGACAGAACTACAAACTATCCGCCTGAAGGCCGAACTACGAACGCGTACTCGCCCGGCCGTCTGCTGCGCGCGAACAAATTGGCGAAGTACAAAGACGAAGAGAACGGTGACTGGAAATTCCTCGTCTACGATTCGATCTCGAATCAAGCTCGAATGCCCGGCGGTTCCGTAGGTCATCGCTGGGGTCAGACCCAGGGCAAGTGGAACCTCGAGTTCAAAGATCCATCCGACGGCTCGGATATCGATCCGCAGTTAACCTTCTTCGACAACTCTGACGTCGTCGTCGAAGTGACGTTCCTCGAGTTCGGAGCGGATGAAATCTTCCGGCGATCAGTCCCCGCCAAGTGGATCGAGACCGAAGACGGCAAGGTCCTGGTCACGACGGTCTACGATCTGTTGATGGCGCAGTTCGGCGTGAGCCGCGGACTCGCCGGCGACTATCCCGAAGACTACAACGACACGCGCCTCTCATACACGCCCGCGTGGCAGGAGCAATGGACAGGCGTTTCAAAAGAGACCGTGATCAAGTTCGCGCGTGAGTGGGCTTCGACCGCGGCTAAGACCGAAGGCAAGTGCTCGGTGATCATCGGCGCGGGAGTCAATCACTGGTATCACAACAATCTGATTTACCGCTCGGCGATCACGGCGCTGATGCTGTGCGGATGCGTGGGCAAGAACGGAGGAGGACTAAACCACTACGTTGGTCAGGAGAAGCTTGCGACGGTGGCTCCGTGGAGCAACATCGCATTCGCTCGCGACTGGGTTAATGCAGGGCGGCTTCAGAACGCGCCGTCGTGGCATTACGTTCACAGCGAGCAGTGGCGCTACGAAGGCGAGTTCACCGACTATCACACCGTCCCGCGGAACGGCGACGGCGGCTTCGCAAGCGGGCACACGATCGACATGCAAGCCAAAGCAGTGCGCTGCGGCTGGCTTCCTTTTTATCCGCAGTTCAACAAACCGAATCCTCTTGTCGTTCTAGAAGCGATCAAATCAGGCGCAAAGACCGATCAAGAGATCATCGACCACGTGGTTCGCCAGATTAAGGAGAAGAAGCTTCCGCTCTCGGTCGAGAAGCCAAGCTCGAAAGCGAACTGGCCTCGCGTGTGGTTCATCTGGCGCGGCAACGCGTTGATGGCCAGCGCTAAGGGTCACGAGTTCTTCCTGAAGCACTATCTTGGAACTCATCACAACGACATCGCTGAAGAGTGCGCCGAAGGAACCGTCAAGGATGTCGACATGAAGTCCGAAGCTCCACAGGGAAAGATGGACCTCGTTGTCGATCTGAATTTCCGAATGGACACATCCGCGCTTTACTCGGACATCGTTCTGCCCGCCGCGACCTGGTACGAGAAGGCTGATCTGAACTCGACGGACATGCACTCGTTTATTCATCCGCTGTCGGAAGCCGTACCGCCGTGCTGGGAATCCAAGAGCGACTGGGACATCTTCCGGGGCCTCGCAAAGCGCGTCAGCGAGATGTCGGCAAAACATCTCCCGGCTCCTATCAGAGATTTGGTTGCGTCGCCGCTCGCGCATGACACCCCCGACGAGATCTCTCAGCCCGAAATCAAAGATTGGGGCAAGGGCGAATGCGAGCCGATACCCGGCAAGACGATGGGCCACTTCACGCTGGTCGAACGCGACTACGTGAACCTCTACAACCAGTTCATCTCGCTCGGCCCGTTGGCGAGAAAGAATGGCTTGGGCGCGCACGGTGTGAAGTACGCGATCGAAGACTTCTACGACGAAGTAATCGAATCACAACAGCACACGATCGAGCAGTGGAATGGCGCCAAGTATCCTTCACTCAAGCGAGCCGAAGACGCGGCGAACATGATTCTTCATTTCGCGCCCGAGACGAACGGCGAGCTTGCTTATCGCGCTTATCAGTTCGTCGAGAAGAAAGTCGGCCGCCCACTCGCCGATCTTGCGGAGAAGAGCCGGCACGCGCGCGCTACCTATAAAGACCTTCAGGCTCAGCCGCGTCGGTTGTTGAACAGCCCGATATGGTCCGGCCTGACTCACGATGGCCGCGCGTACTCAGCCTTCACCTACAATTATGAGAGGCTTGTCCCGTGGCGTACGCTCACCGGTAGGCAGCAGTTCTATCTAGACCATGAAGGCTACATCGCGTTCGGCGAGAACCTGCCGACTTACAAGCCTTCGCCGAAGCCCGCCGCTTATGGCGATCTGAAGAACAGCACCAAAGAAGGCAAGACCAAAGCGCTCAATTACCTGACGCCTCACGGCAAGTGGCACATCCACTCCACCTATTCCGACAACCATCGCATGATGACGTTGTCGCGAGGCTGTGATCCGGTGTGGATGAACGACGAGGACGCC
>JBGQGO010000675.1:0-3296 GCA_041497455.1 Blastocatellia bacterium
GTAAGCTTCCGAGACGAGCTTAGTGTAAGGATCGATGAGATCGAAGGCCCCGTTGGATTGAAAAATCTTGGACGAGCCGATCAACGCGAACGGCGCAACGCCTAAACCGTAGTTGAACCCCGACGGGTCGCGCGAGTCTTTGTCCGCGGACGTGCTCGCGCCGGCCGCGATTGACATGTTGAGCGTGCCGTGTCCTTGAATGTCGCCCGGATCAAGCTCGGAGGTGTAATCGCGCGCGTACAGAACGCGGCTCTGCTTGTTTGAATCGAGAAAGTCAGGGTGCAGCTTGTCCGGCGTGATGACTCCTCGATCGATGCCGGTATCCGAGACGTCGATTGCGAAGTTGAAGGTTGACGAAAACCCGTGTGCCGCAAGCCACGCTGCGTAACCCGGCCCTCGCGGCGCTGTGCGATCAGCGGTCAGTTCGCCGGCTACTATCTGGTCCGAGCGCTCGTCCCATAACTGAGGCGGAGTCCACGGCTCGACGTTTACCACGTTCGGTAAAGCGGCAAGGCCGGCGATTCGGCTCGCATCGATTCTCATCCGCAGGTTGGTGAAGTTGAGCACGCCGTAGGCATCTACTAATACGCGCGACGCAAGCTTCCTGGCTTGTTTCACCTCGGCGTTATCTCTTGCGTTGCGTTCGTCCTTTCCAAGAGCGAGCTGGACCGCAACCGTGATTTCGCCCGTCGCGTCAGCCATAGCTTCGCCAAGCGCGGGATGAATCTTGTGCTCTTCGAGAAAGGGACCTTCCCATTGAACGAAGCCTTCACCGCGAGCTTCAGCGCGCTGATTGCTGCTCATCAACCGGGCACGCGCGTTTGAATCGCCGCGCACGAGGTAGGCGTTGTTCGGGACGTATGCGATGGTCTCGAGCCCGCTCGCCTCGAGCTGCTCGAGCCACGCGCGCTTGACCGGGCCCACGAATTGAATCAGGCGAAACTGGCTGCTGCCGCTACTTTCGCTGCCAGGCGAAGCTACAGCCTGCAAACCGAAAGAAACTGCCGAGCGTCCCATTCCAACAAAGGCGCCCGCCGTTTCATCGCCGGTCGTATCGATCGCGCCGGACCGCAGAAGGAGTAGGTTGAGGTCATCACGTACTTGCAACGCAGAGGAGCCGGCCGACGAAGCAGAGGAGCCGAGGCGCAGAGGGGCAGAGGAGAGTGATACGCCGTCTCCTCCGCTCCTCAGCTCCTCTGCCCCTCCGCTCCTCTGCTCCTCAGCTCCTCCGCTCCTCCGCTCCTCAGCCCCTCGGCTCCTCAGCTCCTCTGCGCTCTTCTCCTCCGCCCATTCCAGCGCGCTCTGGTCCATGGCCAGCAGCTTGAAAGACCCGTAGTCAGCAATCTCGATGGCCCCTGCTGCCTTTGCCTCAGCGAGCGCATTCGGGTCATCGCTGGACACGACGGCCTTGTGCAGCTTCCCGGGACTCCGATATGAGCTGGCGTTAACCGAGTTGCGTTCATGAACGCTGCCGGCTTTGACTGATGACCGCCCGCTCGACAGGCGACTTGCACTGACCACCGAGATGGACACAAACAGTGCGATGGCAAAAAAGCAAAATACTAAGCGCATTCGCATTGAGGCCTCCTGAAGTGGGAACGAATTCAACCCGAGCGGCTCTTTAGGAGCGCGGCTTATAGGCAAAACCGAACAGCTTCCACTCACCGCTTTCATCCTGGAACGTCAACGTAATCTCTGCCTTCGCCCGGTCCGACGCAGTTCTGTAAACCGGCAATGCCATGCGGCTCTTGCCTTCTCCCTGAAACGCCATGCTTATTCGTTGAAAGTCGAGAATCTTCCCGTGTTCGGCCATCTCTTTGAGGCTGTCAGTAACCGTCTGGCGGGTCTGACTGTTCTTGAACCCCTTCGCGACATCATTGTAGATCGTGTCGTACTCCTCGTTGCCGAGTCGCTGGAAGAACAGGGCCGCGGCTTTGTCGACGTCCTCGCTAGGAGCTTCGTGGGAAAGCAGCGAGCAACCGGCGGGCAGCATGGCGATTGAGAATATGAGCAGAGCAACTAGCTTTCGAAGCATTGCTACCTCGTGTCTGGGAGATTTCAACTTGCTTTGAACTGACGGGAAACAATAGCAGCAGAGAGAGCAGGGGAGCAATGAAATGGGGAACGGATTGGTCATTGGTCATTGGTCATTGATACCACCGGCTTCAGCCGTGTGGTATCCGGGGGGAACCTGCGTGGCGTTCTAGGTTGAAGCTGAAGCACCACGCGGCTGAAGCCGGTGGTATCGATGACAAAAGACTAATGACCAATGACTACCATGAGTAGACAACGCTCTCGGTCGCGATCGGTCCAGCAGACTGGCGAGTGAGGCGAACCTCGCGGATTGCGGACGCCGCAACAAGGCTGGACAGGTTCTCGCTGAAGAATTTTACGTCGCGCTCTTCATCGTCGTTCTTGACGCGGCTCGGGGCGACCTGGTCTCGCCCGTCGAGCTTCGACATCAGGGTGTCGAACGCCGGTTTCGCGGCGGCGACTCGAATCAGAGCATAGAAATCAACCATCGTATCGGTCTTTTCTGCCGTGGATGTTGCGGTCTTCGCCGCCTGCAGGATGTCGCTTGCGAACTCCTTACTCGAAGCCAGCACCAGGTAGCTCCCCGACACCGAATACGCCGCACCCTGTTCCAAGAGCGCCTGAGCGACAAACCGGACCGCGCCTTCATCCTGCCACTCGAGTCGCGGCTGTGTGCCGGCGACGACGAATCTCGCGCGCAGCTCGTCGACGATCGCGCGTTCCAACGCCTCGCGGTTGACGGCAGCTTCCGGCCTCAACTGCGCGACGATCGCGCGCTCGAACCTCACAAACGGCTTCCCTGCTTCAGACCTCGATCTGACAAGCTCGCAGTAGGAGGCGGTTGAAACGCTCGCGAGCAGCGGGCCGACGCTTTTCGCAAAGTCGCTGCCCGCCGGCTCGTTAGAAGTTGTCTTACCCAACCCCTTATCCCCAACGCCTGATCCCCGCTTCGGCGCTTGCTCGTCATCGACGTCCATGTCAAAGCGGGAGTCGAGGCGGCTGTAGCGTTCGGCTCGGGTGTGCTCATCCTCATTCCCGTCGCTGCGAGTGCGATCGGGAATCTCAGCCGGCGACCAGGATTCGTTGGGGAGCCTGCCGAATAAGGATTGCTCAATCGCTGACGACAGATGTTCCGTAGCAGCAGCGGCGTGAACCTGAACGAGCTGCGCGTTGACCGGAGCAAACTTCATCAACGCGGCCAACTGATCTGCGCTCATCGTTCCAGTCCCCAACCCCCGACCCCCAACCCCCATTTTGAACCA
>JBGQGO010000676.1:0-3287 GCA_041497455.1 Blastocatellia bacterium
CTCTGCTCCCCTGCTCCTCCGCTCCTCTGCTCCCCTGCTCCTCCGCTCCTCTGCTCCTCTGCTCCTCTGCTCCTCCGCCCCTCTGCTCCTCTGCTCCTCCGCCCCTCCGCCCCTCTGCTCCTCCGCCCCTCTGCTCCCCTGCTCCTCTGCTCCTCTGCTCCTCGGCTATCCTCCATTCTTCCTTCCCCCGTGTTCGCGTCTGACAACCATAACCGGACACGGAGATTTTCTGATCACGCTTCCGGTGACGGACCCGATGACGGCGGCTCGCATCTCGTCGATGAACCCTGCGCCGCGGCTTCCAACGACTACCAGGTCGGCGCCAACCTCTTCCGCATAAGCTAGAATCACCGCGTCAGGGTCGCCCCGCCGCGAGGTGTGTTCAATCGCGACCTGCGAATGGTCGACTGCGCATAGCGTTTGAGAGAAGCGCTCCTCGATCAGTTGACTGACCGCGTCCTGCAGCTCTTCGTCAGTAGACGCGCCGTCAAGTAATCCCTCCTTAACGGCGGTCCTCAAGAAGCTCTCAGTCTGGACGTGCAACAGATAGAGCTTCGCCCCGAGCTGTGCGGCCAGATCGAACGCTCTTTCAAACGCGCGCTGTGCGTGCTCGCTAAAATCGGTTGGAACAAGGATGGTCTTAATACTCATAAGAGACCTCTGGTAACTGCCGACCTCTGCCTTTCTGCCTTCTGACTTCTGCCTTCTGACTTCTGCCTTCTGACTTCTGCCTTTCTGCCTTTCTGCCTTCTGACTTCTGCCTTCTGACTTCTGCCTTTCTGCCTTCTGACCTCTGACTTCTACCAATGTTCTCGCATCAGCTTGGGGAATACAGCGAATGCTTCAAACATGCTGCGACGTTTGAAAGCCCCCGCGATCAAGGCGCCCGTCCAGACGAAATACAAAGCCGTAATGACTTCCTTCCCTGTATGCGCTAGCGACTCGATCCGTTCGGCGCCGATCGATAGCCAGCCTGCGACGCCTACGGCAAGGCTGTTGTGAGGCATCGTCGGATCAATGGGCCGCTCGAATCCTGAAAGCACGAACTGAACGGCCCACAGCGTGAACAGCAGCGCTGCTTCCCACCAGGTGAATCTCATGTTAGCCAGCATCAACGCTCCAAGCAGCGACTGCCCGATGGTCATCAGCACCTCGAGCTCTTGATGCGAATCGAATTCAATCGTACCCAGATGCCCGAGCGCAAGCGCATACGCGATCGGCAGCATCGCTGCCAGCATCGTCCACTGGTTGATGTTTGAGCTGACCATGTTCATCAAGGCCATCGGCGCGCTGGTCACGCGCCGCGCCCAGTTGAACGCGGAAACTTTCTCGGGGAATTCCGACAAGAAAGGCGCGACCCACTGAACGAACACGAACGTCGAAATGCCAAGCCCGACGGCGAGAGCCTTCAGGCTTTCAAGAAACGGATGCGCCGCGAAGTACAGGATCAAGCCGCCTCCGGCGAACATCGAAAAGATCAGCGCGTTGCGAGCGGCCCGCCGCTGCCGCAAGATGAATCGAGGGATGCGGTCCAGGTCTTCGATCTTCTCTTCTCCCTGCGGCGGAATCTTTTTCAGGAAGTAGAGATAGACGAAATAGATTACCGACAGCACAATCGTATCGACCCAACTGAGCGTGCCCTTTAGCCAGATCACCGCGAAATAAGCGATCGCGACCAGCAAGAAAACTATTTCGACCGCGTGCTCTTTTTCGAGCTTGATCTCTCTCAGCCGCTTCTTGCTCTGTCTGCGATAAAAGATCGCGGCTGTGGCGTAGATCATCGGCCACCCGAGTCCCACCAGAAGGCGCAGACTGCCAGTCAGGTTCGCCGTCATCAGAGCGGTCGCCTGGGATTTTACGGCGGGAGCGAGAGACGGGTCGCCCGCGGTCTGGCCGGCTTGCCAGGCGATGACCGCTTCGACCGCGAACTCCGGCAGCGTCTGAAGCCAGGCCAGCATAGCGAGCGCGAGTCCTTGCGAGATCAGAAACTGCGCGGCTTCGGCGGCCCACGCGATTAGCATCGCCGAGCCGAGCACCGATGGAAACGTCCACGCCGCGGCTCCCGTGCCCTGAAGGAACGCAAAACCCGCCACGAACGGCTTCGTGAGTGATTTGAATATTGCGAGGCGTAGCATCAAGATTTGAGTGGGTTCAATCGGATCGGGCTATGGGTTCATCGCTCCATATTTCAACGGCGTGCAAATCAGAGCTGATAGCATACCGGTCGAGTACCGCGTGCGGCAAGAACGCATCCAGACGAGACTCTGGCGCACTGCAAACATTCGGATATAATTCTCTCCGCGCAGTTCGAATGCAAAAGTGTGAGACTCGGCCGCGAAAGCGACGTGCAAGATTTCAAGCGTGTCACAACTTCAGGAGTTGAGGATGACGAGAATGAAAAGGGCAATGATAACGGCTATGGTATCACTCGCTGTCGCCGCGACTATGCCGATCGTGCCTGGTAAGGCTGGGGCAGCGAAAGTTGCGATCGAGCCGGCGCCGGTTTCCGCTTCGACGTCAACGCTCGCCGGCGCTCAGGACGGTTGTCCCATAATCTTCCCGGACGGTCCGATAGCGGTGGCGCCGAATCAACCAGCAGTCCAGAGTCAATCGACAATCGGGATCATCAACGCGCTATGCGACGTGACGCTGGATTTCGTCGGATGCGGCTTCACGCCGACGTCTGTCAACCTTGGCTGCGACACCAACGGCGACGGCGTGCCGGATATTTCAATCCCGCTCAAGAATATCAACGCAATCAATGGACTCCTGCTTCAAGCAACGATCCCGGCGCTCGCGACAACGCCGGGCAGCGCCTTTCCTCTCGTTTGTTGTGGCGGGCAAACGACGATTACGTTGACTCGGACCATCACCGCGGGAGACGACAACATCTTCGGACCCTTCACCCAGACGATCACGTGCTCGATCGATCTGGGGATAAGAGCGCCAGTCGTCATTTCGGCCACGCCCTCTGACGGAGACTGCGCGATTGGACAAAACCTGTTGATACCGGGCGCGTGCTTCGTGCTCGCGAACGGGAAACCTAACGTCACCTCGGTGTTTGCTGTCGAGGCCGGCAATCCTGACAACGTGATTCAAGCTGGTCCGATAGAAATACTATCTACCAACCTCATCGATGCATTCTTCAAGCCCGGACCGGCGAACGCGGGAAAGACGTTCTTGATCTACGCGAGCGGACCAAACGGCACGAGTCGCAACCTGACAGAGTTGCCGGCGGGGGCGCCCGCAGGTTGTCCGTTGGGCAATGAGCAAGGCGTCAAGGTCAC
>JBGQGO010000677.1:0-3284 GCA_041497455.1 Blastocatellia bacterium
GAGCACCAACTTACCGTCAGGCTGGATGCTCACACCGAACGCAGCGAAGTGTTCATTGGTGACCATTCCATTTGCGCCAAAGGTTGCGTCCAGAGTTCCGTTCGGGTTGTAACGCGCCAGAACAAGTGCGGTAGGAGTCGCACTTGCTTCATGATTCTTCACTCCTCTTTGCTCACAGACTGCTCTGTGCAAACGGTCTCATTCCACTTCATAAGACTTTTCTTTTGGTGTTGCCTCCGTCTCTCCTTGACCCGTTCGGTCAGCCTGAAAACAAGTTGGAGCGACACCGCATCTTGTGGGGTCAGGCCGACCGCCCGGATCGAAGCCTCACGTGCCCATTAATCGAGCGGCCGCGTGAAGCTGAACTCGTTCGACAGCGTGCCGTCCGAATTTCGCACTTGCAGCCTCACAGTCTCGCCAGGAGCGATCTGCCTGCCGGACTTTCTGGCCACAAGCATCTCCGACGGCGTCGCCTCGTCGTTGAAGGTTTTGCCCTGAGGCTCGCCGTTCATCAGCAGCGTGGCGCCGTTGTCAAAGTGCTTGCCGTTGACGAAGAGTTTTTTGCCGCGCACTTCAGCTCCGGATATCACCGGGATGACGGCGAATGCTCTGTAGCACGCAACCGCGAAGTCGGCGTTCTCAGCGTTGGTGGCGTAGCCAGCAGCCACGATCCTGCCGTTTGAAGTCAGCGCCATTCCCCACGCCCAATCGTCGAGGCCGAAAAAGTCAGTCTGGATCTTGCCGCCCGCTCCGAATGACGGATCCAGGCTGCCGTCGGTGTTGTAGCGAGCTAACGCGAAGTCCCTGCCGGTCGCACCCCAGGCGTAACCTGTGACCACGATCTTGTCGTCAGGCTGGAGAGCGACAGCACAAACGGAATCCGGCCCTGCGTGAAAGTCGTTCGTAACGCGGCCGCCGATTCCAAATGAAGCGTCGAGTGTGCCGTTGGCCTCAAAGCGGGCCACCGCAAAGTCGCGGTTCGTGTTGCCTTGGTTGAAGGCATAGCCTCCCGCAACGATCTTGCCATCGGACTGCAAAGCCATCGCGTAAGCAAGGTCATCGTGCCCGTTGAAGTCGATGTTCACCTTGCCGCTCTGGTTGTAGCCGAACGAGGGGTCGAGGCTGCCGTCAGTGTTGTAGCGCGCCAGGCCGAAGTTCCCGCTCATCGTGCCGGCGGCGATGATCTTGCCATCAGGTTGGATCAGGGCGGCATACGCCACATCGCGGCTCCCAGAAAGGAAATCGGTGTGTACTCTGCCGCCTGAGCCGAATGACGGATCAAGGCTGCCGTTCGTGTTGTAGCGGGCCAGCGCGAAGTCGTCGCCGCCCTGGTCGTTACTCTCTGTAAAGCCCACGGCCACGATCTTGCCATCCGGTTGCAGGACTGCGGCAAAGGCGTGCTCGGCTCGGCCGAAGAAATCGGTGAGCACGGTGCCGTCCGGGCCGAACGATCCGTCAAGACTGCCATCGGAGTTGAACCTCGCCAGCCCCATGTCAGCACTGTCGTTGTTTGTATTGCGGGCCTCACCCACCGCGACTATCTTGCCGTCCTGTTGGATCAGCACCGCGTAGGCGACGTCCTCGCCGCGTAGGAAGTCCACGCCAGTAAGCCCCTCCGATCCGAATGAAAGATCAGGACTGCCATCTGGCAGGAGCCGGCCCACAACGAAGTCGTCGCCCTTCTTCTTGCTTTCGAGATACCCGACGCCAACAATCTTGCCGTCGGGCTGCAGAGCTAATGCTTGAATGGCCTCACCGCGGCCATTGTCAACCGTGAACTTGCCGCCGCCGGCGAAGCCGGAATCGAGATCGCCGTCCGCGGCGTGAACCGGGGCAGGGAAGTTCCAACACAGGAGCAGCGCCGCTACGGCGACTGCTAGAATCAGACGCGCCCGGGACGCTGATCGCCTTTTGAGGCGCATCGTTAGAGTCTTTGTGCGTTTCATCATTGCACCTCCCTTTCTTTGATCGAGCGGGTCGTGAAGACTGCGGATGTTTTGAACATTTATCGCCGCCTCCATCCGGCCAACGACCGTCACTCCAACGCTGATCGAAGGCGAGCGGCCGCCGGCTCTGGGAATTGCCGTTTCAGTCTGGCGGTCGAGAAGGAGGGTGAGTGGGTCGCTGATCGGCGGTGGGCGCTCGCGATGCGATCGAGCCCGGCGACAGCAGGGAGCGAGTTACGAAAGTCCCACAACAGTGTGCCTCGCTCACATCCTGATTCTGGCTGCACTAAGAAAGACCTACTACTAACCAAAAGGACGCCGCTGCTTCCTTACGGTTCTCACACGTACACAACATGAGAGTATGAGCTTGGTTTGGCGGAAAGCTATGACGGGCGTCACCTTCGAGCGTGTCAGGTATCACGGGACGCAAGAATGCGGTAAGGAAGGAGGAATTCGAACTCGGATTCTCTGGCGCGCTCTTTCAACCGTGCGCCGGCTAGGGAGCGTTGTTCAACTGGATGTTAGTTAACCATGTCGCGCTGCACGGCCTCGCTTATTCGTGAGCGGTCCACGATCATATCGGGATGCTCCCGGCAGAAGGTCTCCGTAATATGGCAGTCCCAGCAGACGGGAAAGTGGGTGGCCAGCACGCCAGGCACTTCTTCGGGAGGGACCTCGCGCCACTCGACGGTTTTGCCGTCAGGACTGAGCAACGCGGGCGTGTGATCTAACCAATGCACTTCTCCAAACTCTTTTCCGCAGGAGACGCAGTTCTTTCCACGGTACCAGTCGGTCAAGATATTTCGCACCAGACAGCCTTCAGGCGAAAGCTCGATCTGCAACAGGCACTCTTGCCCGCAGTCCTCTCGCTCAGGCCATCGAGTGCAAGACTTCAAACGAAGGTCTGGATGGCTGACTGCGGCAGTCAGGGCGGCGTGCCCGGCGTCTACTTCGACCGCCGCGGGCTTCCTTGTTTCGGGGCAGATGATGACTCGCTTGCCTCGGTACCTGAAGTAGGTTCCAACGACGAATGGAACTACGAAATACAATGCGGCGAGCGTAAGGAGTAGTACGACCAGGTAAATCTCGATGGACATGATTCCACCCCCGGGATTGAAGATGGAGGGTGAGGATAGAAGATAGAAGATGGAAGATTTAGAGATCCCCGATACCTCAATCCTCTATTCTCTCTTCTCGATCCTCAATCCTTCATCCTCTATCCTCAATTCACGCCGTTCCCTGCTTGGCCCTATGCTCCTCCAACTGCTTGATCGTCGAACGGAGCCAGTTCTTAACGGTTTCTTCCGTCTGGCGCTGGTCTTCCTTCCACTCAAGCTC
>JBGQGO010000678.1:0-3274 GCA_041497455.1 Blastocatellia bacterium
CGGATAAGCGTGTTGTGTCGCATCGCAGAACTTCTTGTACTGCGCGTTTGTCACTTCGTACTTCTCAATGTAGAACGACGGAACAGTAACTTTGTGTGCGGGGCGTTCGTCGGGGTCGTGATTATCATCGCCCATTTCAAATTCTCCCGCCGGTACCGCCACCATCGCGCCGCCGTAGTCAATCGCCGCCGGCAATAGGTGGGCTTCGCAGGTTTGTGTCTCACCCTTGCTCCCGGTGAGCGCGGTCATGAAATCGGTGAAGCCTTCGTGCGAAACGCGCACATTCACCTGACCTGGATCGAGGCCCGACACTTTGAGCGCCCCGCCAGCAGTCACCGCATCGCGGCGAACGTCGTTGATATACACCTGGCTGCCGGACGGCGCGCCCTTCACCACCAAAACAAAGCCCGAACTCGCGGAAGCACCGGGGCGCAGGACGATGAACAGAATCGCGGCGATCACGGCGAGCGCCAGAACACCGCCCAGCCACACCCACTTCGCGCTGCGCCGCTCCGGTTTCGTGACGACTTGATCCGGGAGAGCGGTTGGAGGCAGATCTCGGACCGTGACCGGAGCCGCAAAAATCGGAGATGAGGCCGCCCGAGCCTGAGGCGGCGTAGGTTCTGGCCGTTGAGGTAGAGGTTGAGTAGCCGCGGGGGTCAGCTCGGTTGGCTCCCACGTGTTGGCGTCGCCGCGCGTTCCCGATGTCGGGCGTGATGACTCAGACTGCCCTGTGAACGCCGGGCTGCTATCCACGCGGGTCTGTGCGCCACCCCACTGACCTGTCGCTCTTCCTTCGCCGGGGGGTGTGAGCTGGCCGGTCACGACGCCGCCCATGATTTGTGTGCCGCTATAGAGCACCCGGCTCAACTCAGACGCAAACGCTTCGACGGTCGGCGTGCGCGAGTCGCGATTCCGCTCGAGGCCGGCCATCACTGCGCGCTCAACCGACTCGCTCAAAGAGGGCGCCACCGCGCGGAGGCGAATTGGGTCGCTCATCACGCGCTTCATCATAACCGCCTGTGGATTGTCGCCTTCGAAGGGCAACCGCCCGCTGAGCATTTCGTAGACGATGATCGCAAGAGAATAAATGTCCGACCTTGGGTCCAGCTCTTCGCCGAGCAACTGCTCGGGTGACATGTACACAGGCGTGCCAAGCACGAAGCCGGTCTTGGTCAGGTTATCGCCGCCCGGATCGGCTAACGCTTTCGCGATCCCGAAATCGAGCACCTTTACGAAGTCGGTGTTCGCGCCTTTGCGGGTGATCATGATGTTGTCAGGCTTGAGGTCGCGATGAATCATCGGTAACGCATGAGCGGCAGCCAGCGCTTCGGCGATTTGATTGGTTATGTGAACGACGCGTTCGATTGGCAGGGGGCGTTGTTCGGCGATTACTCGCGACAGAGGTTTGCCATCTATGAACTCCATTGCAAGAAAGAGCAATCCTTCATCGGTCTGACCGGAATCATAGACGGTCACAGCATGAACGCTGTCAATGCGTACGGAATTCCTCGCTTCGCGTTTGAATCTCGCGATCGCATCGTCCTTGCCTGGCGACAGACTGGTCATCAGTTTGATTGCGCAGATGCGGAGGTTCTCAGTGTGAACGGCGCGGTAGATCGCGCCCATCCCTCCTTCGCCGATTTTGCGAATGAGCCTGTACCGGCCAGCGAGCAGCTTGCCAAGCATTGGGTCGGGATCAGAGGAGTCAATGATAATCAGATTTGATCGGTCGCTCGGACAGACATCGATCGGATCGTCGTAGGCCTTGCCGCATTGCGGGCAGATGTTCATGTTTAGACCGAGAAAGTTACTTAAATTCGAGGAAGCTCTCGCACAGCGAAACCTATATTAGGAGGTATGCTTTGTCAAGATTAGGGACCTTCGATGATGGACCTCGCATTGCTGACCTTCGAACGGATCTGCGTCACGCGGTGCGGTGCGTCGAAAGCATAGAGGGGTTCGACTCCGCGCGCATCTTCTTCACCGCGCCGAGCTCTGGGTAGGCGCAAGCCGGGGTCCACGGATTAGCTTCGCCTCCGGTTGGGATGGTTGGCGTCTCTCAGGGATATTTCTCGAGCAGCAAGCGCCCATCGCGTTGTACTTGTGCGAACCCAGGAAGGGACGTCATTTGCGGCGGAAGAGGGCGCGTCAGGCCAAATGTCAACAATGTCAAGCCTTCCCCCTACCCCCCTAGCTTTTTGATGATTCTCACTGAGAAATGTCTTGCTTCTCACGATATTCTGAGGATATCTTAAACAAGCTATCCGGGATATCCTCCTTCTTCATCGCGACGGCTTCAACGTCACTACCTTCGATCTCGTGATCAACAATCCTTAGTGGCACGCCGTACACCAGGATTGCTTGGAATAGTGTTGGTAGTCGATTATCATCATCCCAGTAGTTTATCGGGAGTATATTCCTAATCTCCCGGCCGACTGCTCGCAATGCAGGCGGTGTGATTTCTTCGGATACCCATATCTCTATTTCGCCTTTGTCTCGACTCGTGCTTACGATTTTAGTTGCATTGAAACCTGCTATCAGATCGGTTTCCCCCGTCTGTCTGAATCCTGCCACCCAGACATCGGATGAAGCATTTTGCCGATTAAAGCTTTCAGAGTTTGCCTTGTTTGGTAAACTAGCTAAAAGGTTGGCATATGAGTGAACACTATAAGTCTTGTCGCTGCGGTTTAGATAAACATAGGACTCAGGCTTAAACAAATAACCTCGTTGCTGAATAGGAAAATCAAGGAGAAGGCTGTCAGTGCCAACGAAGACCCTAGCTATTAGCGAGCCGTCTTTCGCTATCAATTCAAATACTTCGGCACGTCTCGTCAAGGTTGTACCTTCCAAGCCGGTTCCGCTGAAAGCTAGCAATAGAGTAAGCGTTAGAATCATATACTTCATTTAGACTCCTTCGGTCATTGCCTCAAGGTGTACAGGTAACTCTCTCTCTCTCTCTCTTGCTAGGTCTCGCTGAGACGAATTTACGCATGGCTTAACTAAAGAGGATTCGCAACAGGGTCAGGCGTGCAATATGCAATTCAAGTCCGCAAGTCTTCACTTGTTTTCTGTCAGCTTCTCTCGCAGTCGCTTCACTAACCGCCTCGCCTCTTGAGACTCGTTCATCTTCGCCTTCCCCGATTCATACCGCCGACTCACCACCGATGCATCGAGTCCCAGCAGCCTCGCCAAGTCCGCGTTGCTCGCCCCAAGCTCCCGCCCCACTATGATCATCGCTTCCTTAACCAGTACAAGCGCCCGGGTTTTTCTC
>JBGQGO010000679.1:0-3268 GCA_041497455.1 Blastocatellia bacterium
CAGGTTGCCGTCGCCGCTCCGCAAAAGGATCGTTCCTTTGACGCCTTGAACGTCAACATTGCCGTCGCCGGTATGCAAATCGAGGTCGGCATCGCGCGGCACCTTGATTTCAATATCGACGCGCCTGTTGCGCCAGTTCATTTGAAACGCGTGGCGCGGGAAGCGCACCTCAATGTCGATCTGGTCGCCGGTCTGGCGGTCAACGATGTTGATGCCGTCGCCGCCGATCTTCCAACCCTGGGTTGTGATTCGCGCCTCGACGGTCGAACATTCGCAAGACGTCACGCGAATGTTCGCGTCGCTGGTTTCGATGCGCAGTTTTGCCGAGCCTTCGAGCTTGAAGCTCTTCGTCCATTCGTCCGTGGAACCGGACGTCGGGACCGATAGAATCACCATGCAAATCATTAAGATCATGAGCTACCCCCTCTCCTTCCATCCTCTATCTTCTATCTTCTATCCTCGGTTATCACTAACATCCATCCTCTAACTTCTATCCTCGATTCTCACTCATACCTCAGCGCCACCATCGGATCGACTTTTGCCGCGCGGCGCGCCGGGATGAAACAGGCTCCCAGAGCCACTCCTGCCAGCAACACCGAAACTGCCGCGAATGTGACCGGATCAGTCGGGCTGACGCCAAACAACAAGCTCGACATCAAACGAGTCAGCGCCACCGCCGACACAAGCCCCGCTCCAACCCCGATCGAAGCGAGAAGAACCCCTTGCCCCACTACGAGCCTCAACACATCCGCCGGCTGCGCTCCCAGCGCCATTCTTACGCCGATCTCGTGAGTGCGCTGAGTTACCGAGTAACTCATCACCCCATAGATTCCTGCCGACGCAAGAGCGAGCGCTACTGCGGCGAATATGCTCAGCAGAACCATCGGGAATCGCCTCGGCGCGACAGACGCAGACAGCCGTTGTTCCATTGTGTTGATGTCATCAATGGGCTGATCTTTATCGATGGCGCGAACCTCATCGCGAATTGCGCTCGCGATGCCGCTGGAGTCACTCGCCGTTCTCGCGACCAGATACATGCCTCCGCTCGGCCGCTGCAAGTACGAAGCGTAAATTTCCGAGTTTCGCTCCTGGTCAAGTGCGTGATGCCTGACATCGCCCACGACGCCGACGACTTCGCTCCACCGAGCATCTTCACGAGTGCTGAACTTGATGCGCTTGCCGAGGGGATCCGCGTCATAAAAGAAGCGGCGGGCCATCTCCTGATTGATGATAACTGCGCCGGGCGCGCCCTGAGCGTCGCGTTCGGTAAACGATCTTCCTGTCAGCAGGGGAATTCCCATCGCGCGGAAGTAGCCGGGGCTTACGGTGCGATAACCCGCGCCAGGGTCCACCTCATCAACGTTTCGCGTGTCGCCTTCGACGGCGAAATAGCGGCCTTCTTGTGATTGGCTCAACGGAAGTGAATTCACCGCGCCTGCCGCTTCCACTCCCGGCAGCGCACCGACTCGCTCGAGGAGTTGCTGAAAGAAGGCCTTTTGCTGCTCGCTCTGGCCATACTTCTGTCTCGGAAGCGCGATCAACATAGTGAGAGTATTCTGACGATCGAAGCCCGGGGCGACATTTAGCAAGCGGATGAAGCTTTTGATCATCAAGCCCGCGCCAATCAGCAATACCAGCGATAGCGCCACTTCCGACACCAGCAGGAGACTGCCAATTCTATTGCGCCCACCGCCCAGCCACCCGCTTCGACCACCCTCTTTGAGCGCTTCGTTCAGGTTTGGCTTCGACGCTTGCAGAGCCGGCACAAGCCCGAAGACCAATCCCGCCAGCAACGAGACCACAAGCGTGAATCCAAGCACGCGGCCATCAATGTTGATCTCCTTGGCGCGCGGCACAGTGTCCGGAATGATGGCGACAAGAGAATCTATTCCCCACATTGTCAGCAAAAGTCCGGCTACGCCGCCGGCGACGGCGAGGATTATGCTTTCGGTCAGCAGTTGCCGGACTAAACGGCTGCGACTGGCTCCCAGAGCCGATCTCACGGCGATCTCCTTCTGACGCGAGGTTGCGCGAGCGAGCGCCAAATTGGCGACATTCACGCAAGCTATCAGCAGAACAAAGACGACTACGCCGAAGAAGATCATCAGCGCCCCTCGCGTTTTGCCGACCACTTGTTCGTGTGCCGGAACAAGATTCACGCCGCGGCCGCGATTTGTGTCCGGATATTGCTCGGCGAGACCGGCGGCGATGGACTCCATATTCGATTGAGCTTGGGCGAGGGTGACGCCAGGCTTTAAGCGAGCCATAACAGTGATGTAATAGCTCGTGCGCTCGCTGCTCACAACCAACGGCACAAGCACATCGACCCTGGCCATAATCCAGCCCGATGGGGTAAGGAAGTCGGGTGGCAGGACGCCAATGACGGTATAGCTCTCTGCGTTCAGGATAATCGGCTTCCCCACCACACGTGGGTCCGAGCCAAAGCGGCGTTGCCACAGCGCGTGACCGAGCAGCACAACCCGATTCCTGCCGGGTTGTTCCTCTTCCTGTAAGAAGCCGCGGCCAAGCACCGGCTTTGTGCCCGTGAACTCAAATACCTCCGGAGAGACTCGCATGCCGGAAACGCGCTCGGGTTCATCATCTGCGGTGAGGTTGAAGCTTTGGCCAGCCGAAGCCACCATCGATTCGAAAACCTGATTCTGCTCCTTCCAGTCCCTGAATGCGGCGTATGAAGTTACACCGGTCCGGATGTCGTATTTCGCGTTGGTTTCCCAGACCATCACGAGCCGATCAGGGTCTTTGAAGGGAAGGGGCCGGAGCAGCACTGCATTGAGCACGCTGAAGATCGCAGTGTTGGCTCCGATACCCAGGGCTAGAGTTATGATTGCAACAGCGGTGAAGCCCGGTCGCTTCAGCAACATTCGAAGACCATACCGAGCGTCTTGAAGAAAGGTATCCATAACATTGATCCTCGTCGATCGTCCTGGGCTATTTGACTTGAGCTCAAGTCGGCCAGCAACGCCTTGCCAAAGTACCCAAAACGAATGCTTCATTCGTATCTCAACGCGACCATCGGATCGACTCTCGCCGCGCGACGCGCGGGGATGAAACAGGCTCCCAGAGCCACTCCTGCGAGCAGCAACGCGATCGCCGCAAACGTCAGAGGGTCGGTCGCACTCACGCCAAAGAGCAAGCTCTTCATCAAGCGCGTCAACGCCCAGCTGCCCCCCACACCAAGAGCCGTGCCGAACAAAGCGAGTGAGAGACCTTGTCTCAACACGAGCCGGATGACGTCGCTCGCCTGCGC
>JBGQGO010000680.1:0-3251 GCA_041497455.1 Blastocatellia bacterium
TCACGATCTGGTTTCCTGAATCAGTTTCTCGGGCACGATCACCAAAAGTTAAGTCGAGGGCACAGGTCGGAACGGCACATCCTTGTTTCTTACCTGCTTGACTATATTTTTACGCTGCTTCATTGTCAATCCACCGATGAACTCGGATAAGGAACCGAGATGAACACGGATGAAACCATCAGGCGCGGCGACATTGACGGGCAACGGAATCGGCAGCCATCTTTTTTTGATTCGTCGTTCATCCGCGTTCCGCTTTTCAGCATCTAATGCAGCCTGACGCCTGGGAGAGCAGGCAGCCTGCTGGCCTTGATTCGGGCGAAGGGCAGGCAGGATGCCTGCGCTCCCAAGGCAGCCGGCAAACAGTTTCGGATGCGTGCTCTCATTAACAAGATGAAACTTACTCGCGGCCGATCGGCCGTCATAGCTGCGCTGTGTGCTTCGCTGTTGATTGCGGCAATCATCATTTATGTAGTCCGGCTCAACCGGAGCATAGCCGGTGAGCGCGAACGCCAGTCAGCCGCAACGCGCGTCGAGGTCGAAGAACATTCGTTGCGCGCGCCTTCGACTGACGGATTGACGTTGTACCTGAACGCTTCCGATGTGCGAGCGGTTGCAAGCTTCGCGGGCATCCGCTACCTGGCGACTTCAGGCGGGCTGATCGCTATCGATGACGGGGGCAACGTCAAGCGGCGATTCACCACGCTCGATGGATTGCCTGAAAATGACCTGACCGCGCTCGCTGTTTTTCGCGAGCGGCTGTTTGTCGGTACCACAAACGCCGGGCTTATCGCGTTCGACGGGCAATCGTTTACCGGCTACCGCTTCACGAAACCGAAGGCGACTCACGTAAGCGTGCTGGTCTCGACCGAGAGCGAGCTTTTGGTCGGCACGCTCGACGGCGGGCTGTTCGAGTACAACGGCGAGCGGTTCTCGCGCCGCTTCAATTCGGCTACAGGAGCCGATTTCAGCCGGGTGACCGCGCTGCTGCCGTTCGAATCGCGGCTGTACATCGGGACTCAGGACAGCGGGCTTTACATCTGGCGCGAGGCGCACATCGAACACCTCGCTACGAATGAAGGGCTGCCTTCGCCGCACGTGACGGGGCTCACTGCGCTGCCGTCGAACTTCGCGAATAATGGGGCGGTCGCTGTTGCGACGGACTTCGGAGTCGCCGCGCTCAACGACGCGAACGAGATCAAGCCAATCTCGACTCGACCGAACCTCACGTCGCTGGCAGTCAGTGGCGGACACTTGTGGGCGGGGTTGTTTGGCGGAGGGATCATTGATTTGAGCTCGACCCACGCCGGTCAGCCGCACACCGCGGCGGAGAACCGTTCGAGTGGGTCTGACACTGTCGGCCTTCCCGCTTCCGCGCCCGCGACTGTTTTCTCAAACGAAGGAAAGCTTTGGGCGCTGACTCGGGAGGGCGCGTTCGCGCGTGATGAGCGAGCCTCCCGCCCCGCGTTTGAATCGGTGGCTGGAGCGCTGGTTGGAGATCGAGTGTTGACCGACGGTCACATAACCTCGCTCGCCAGTGACGGCGCGGGCAGGTTGTGGGTCGGCTATTTCGATCGCGGGATCGACTTGATCTCGCCCGAAACAAGCGAGCGGCTTTCACACATTGAGGACGATCGCGTGCGCGAGATCAATCACCTTGCGTTCGACCGAAGCGCGGACAGAATGCTGGCCGCAACGTCGCGAGGGTTGGTTGTGTTCGGCGGCGGCTTGAAGCAGACCGTGATGACGCGCGAGCAAGGCGGCTTGATCAACGATTCGGTCGCGCATGTCTCACTTGCCGATATTGATTCGGCTTTGTTGGCGTCGACTGGCGGATCGCAGGCTGTGGACAGCGCGCGAGGCCGCGCGATGGTGCTGGCGACGGCAGGCGGACTGACTGAAGTGATTGGCGGGCGGGCTCGCTCGATCACGGCGTTTCACGGGCTTGCGAGCAATCATCTGTACACGTCGGCCTCGGTGGGATCGCGATTGTTCGCCGGCAGTCTGGCGGGGCTCGCTGAGCTTGAAGGTCTGCGAGTCGTGCGCACGTACAAGACTTCGAACTCGCGCTTATCGCACGACTGGGTGACCGCGCTTGCGGAAGCTGACGGCACGCTTTACGTCGGCACGAACGGAGGCGGAGTAGACGCGCTGTTGCCGACCGGCGAGTGGGTTAACTTCGCGGACGAGCTCGGAAAGTTCGAGGTGAATCAGAACGCGATGCACTACGATGGCGAGCGATTGTACGTGGGGACTAGCGACCGAGGGCTTTTGGTCTATAATACGCGCGACCGAAGATGGACTCGCGTCAGCGCGGGGCTTGTGTCGCAGAGCGTCACGGCGATAACGAGCGACGATCGGTTTGTTTACGTTGGCACGTTGAATGGTTTGGTGCGAATTGAGAGAAGAGTCGTCCAGTAAGCCAAGAATAGACCACGGATCACGCGGATTCCACGGATCTGCACGGATCATCCGTGAATATCCGTCCAACCCGCGTAATCCGTGGTCTATTCTGGATCGAACGCCGGTGAAGATCCTGATACTGATCGCCCTCGTGATGTTCGCGCCTGCCATCGCTCAAGCTCAATCGGGAGTGCTTGTCCCATCAAGCACCGAGAAGCCCGATCCTGCCGTGCTCTCGCTCGACGAGATGACCGTGAATGTTCTGATCGACAATCAGTACGCTCGTGTTCGAGTGACTCAAATCTTCGGCAATCGCACCGATCGCGTTCAAGAAGGTCGCTACGTTTTCCTGATTCCTACCACCGCGTCGATCTCGGACTTCGCTGTGTGGGATGGGGACGTGCGCATCCCGGGAGTCATTCTCGAACACCGGCGCGCGGAAGAGATCTACAAAGACCTCGCGTTGCAATCGATCGATCCCGGCTTGTTAAAGCAAGAAGGCGAAGACACCGCTAACACGGCGTTCACTGTTCAAGTCGCGCCCATTCCTGCTTACGGCACCAAGCGGCTCGAGCTTGAATACACCGAGCTGCTTTCAGTCGATAATCTCGAATCGTACTTTTCGTTTCCGTTCAAGCCGAGCCAGTACGGCACACAGGCGGTCGGGCATCTCGAGATTCGATTGCAAATGACTTCGCGCGTTGCGATGACCGATCTGGCGCTTAAGAGCCGAGCCTACGCGCTGAACTTCATCGACAACTCGCCGCAGTACAAGTCGGCTACCTTTGCGGCGAACGCCGTTCAACTCACCGAAGACTTTGCGTTCAGCTACGGGCTCAATGTCAAAGGCA
>JBGQGO010000681.1:0-3250 GCA_041497455.1 Blastocatellia bacterium
GAGCCGATGTGAGCTTTGATCCCGGTCTTTTTTGCCGCCATGTGAAACCGTGGCGCGCCGTAGACTCCGTTGCGGTCGAGCAGCGCCATCGCCGCGCCTCCTAGGTTCGCGCACACGGATATCAGCTCTTCAGGAAGCGACGAGCCTTCCAGAAAGCTGAAAGCCGACCGCGCGTGGAGTTCAACGTAGTCTTCGGTCATAACCAACTTTGCGTCTTTGCTCTTTGCGTCTTTGCGAGTCTTGGCGGTCTTTGCGCGAAACGTTTCTTCCGTGATCGTGTTTCGCGCAAAGAGCGCCAAGATCCGCAAAGCTCGCTAAGGCCATTTAACAATCAGTCATAGATCCCCTCGACAAACCATCCATCGCTCCGCAGGTCGCGATAAATTCGATACAGCGTTCCGCTTTCCTGCGAAGCAGAACCAGCAACAGCCACATCCCACTCGTCGCGAGCCCAGCCATCCTCAGCCCACCAGTCACCCGACGTCCGCCACGGACCCGCCAGCCGCAAAACTTTTCCGCGTATGCTTCGACCCGCCCCGGCTTGTGCTTTGATTCGAGTTGGCCAGCCGCTCGGCGCTTCTACTTCCGCGTGCAACGGAGGCCGAAAAACTCTGAAGCCCAGAAGAGAAGGGAGGGGGCGAGAGGCAGAGGGGCAGGGGAGCTGAGGAGCAGAGGGGAGGAGGGGCAGAGGGGCGGAGGGGGCGACTGGGCGACAGGCAGTGGCGAGGGCTCCTCTTCCCCTCTGCTCCTCTGCTCCTCTGCTCCTCTCCCCTTCTCCGCGTCTCTTCTTCTCCCGCTCTCCTCGGCGTCCTCTGCGGTTAGATTCTCTTTTCACGATGAAGCGCTTGATGCGAAAAGCTCCCGGCCGATGAGTGTCCACCAACTCAGGCGAGCCGACGTTGCTTTCGCCGACCAGCCTCGTGAGCCGCGCCAAGGTCAGCTCTAACTTTTCCGGCTCAGGCGCGAGCGGTTGAAACAATCCGTTTTGTATCGAGCGAGGCTTTGCTGGTTCGCACGTGATCGCTGCCGCGACGATCGCGGAGCCGGGCGGATGTGATTCGATGTCCAGCAGCAGCAGCTTCAAAAAGACTCTGCTGTCGCGCATCGGGAACGGCAGCCGAATCGCTCGCTGGTGTTCGGTTTTATCTTCCAGCTTCAATCGAAGCTGGAAGCTATCCACCGCCAGCCCGTGTGCTTGCAGGTTCGCGCAAAGCTGATTCAAGAGTCGCGCGAGAATGAATGAAAGCGGTTCGAGCAGCTCGATAGGATCATCAAGCTCGATGGATCTCTCGAATCCAGGCGCGGGCTTTGCGAGCAACAACGGGCGATCGCTTTCGCCGCGAGCGAGCTTCTGCAGCCGCACACCCTCAGGCCCAAGCCGCTCGGAGACTCCTGCTTCTGGCAGCGCCGCGAATTCGCGAAAGCTTCGGATGCCCCAAAGCTCGAGCGTCTCTAAAATCTTCGCTGCGCGATCAGCTTCGACGCGAGCCAGAGTCGCGTCCAGCGCCCCGAGCGGCAAATCACCGAGACGTTTTGATTCTTTGCCGGGAGCGATGACTGTGACGCCAGTGAAGCATCTTGCAGCGTGAATAGCCGCATCGGGATTGTGAGCCACGGCGACGTTGACTTTGAGGCCCAGCTTCGCAGCGTGGCGCGCGATCTCTTTTGCGATTTCGCGAGGCGAGCCGAACAGCAACTCGCAGCCTTCGATGTCCAGAACAACTGTGTTCCCGGCTGTCTCTTCCACCAGCGGCGAGAATGCGTAAGCGCAATCCACCAGCGCCGCATAATGTTTAGGATCGGGGCTATAAACGCACGCAAACATGATCAATCCCGCTACGAGCCTGCCGCCCAAACTCCACAATGCGAAAATCAAACGAAAATATACGAAAATTTTGGAAAATCGTCAAGCACGAAGATTCCTGGTTGATCAGTATGCATTGATATGCATAATTGATCGTGTGGTGTTTGAGTGGGATGAGGATAAGGCAGCGGCCAATCTCGAAACGCATGGCGTCGGCTTTGAAGAGGCGGTTCTGGTATTTGCCGATGAGAATGCGATCGAGGAGTTCGATGCCCAACATTCAATAGATGAAGAGCGGTTCATACGCATTGGCCTGTCTGACCGCAGAGTGCTGTTTGTGGTTTACGCGGTGCGAGTTGGCGACGTGGTTCGCATTCTCCACGCACGCAAAGCCAACAAACGAATAAAGAGGCTTTATGAGCAAACCAAAAAAGATAATCCGTAAGAATTTGGTTCTCGATGTAACTAAAGAGGACTACAATCGTGAAGCCGCCGCGGGGGTTGAAGAAGAGTTTCGGCTCAAGCCCGGCAGCCACCAGTTCCGCCAGACGCGAACAGTAGCAACCCGTGAAGAGCTGAACCCTCGCAACACCAAGGTGCGCATCACGATCAACATTGCTCTGGACATTCTTAATTATTTCAAGAAACGCGCCGAGCCAGCCGCTGCCGCTCCTTACCAGACCCAGATTAACAACGCGCTGCGCGAGTATATAGAGCGAGCCGAAGAGCCAGCGGATTACTCGCGGCTGATCGAAGATGAAGGCTTTTTGAATGCGCTTGAGGAGCGTCTCGGTGAACGGCTGAGTTCACGGTTTAGCGCTTGAGCACATTAGTGCATTGCCATGCCGAAAGCGCGAAAGTCTTTCCAAAACATCATCGAAGAGTTACAGAATTTCTACGGCCGGCCCGAACCTCCCAAGGTCACCGATCCGTTGGGCATGATTCTGCTCGAGAACGTCGCTTACCTTCTGAGTGACGAACGGCGCGAGCAAGCCTTCAACGCTCTTCGCGAGCGCGTTGGCCTGACGCCTCCTGAAATTCTCATGGCTCACGAGGAGACCTTGCTCGAAGTCGCCCACCTCGGCGGAATGCATCCGGCCGCGCGTGTGGAAAAACTCCGGCGCATCGCGCAGATCGCGTTGCAAGAGTTCGATGGCGACTTCGAAAGAGTGTTGAAGCAGCCGCTGGCTCAAGCGAAAAAATCGCTGAAGAAGTTTCCGGGCATTGGCGATCCGAGCGCCGAGAGGATACTTCTCTTTTCGCGAACTCATCCGATCCTGGCGCTGGATTCGAACGGGCTGCGCGTGCTGCTGCGTCTCGGGTACGGCGAAGACCGTAAGAGCTACGCATCGACGTACCGATCGGCGCAGGAAGCGGTAGACGCCGAGTTGAAGAAAGACTTCGATTGGTTGATTGCCGCTCATCAACTGTTGCGCCGTCACGGGC
>JBGQGO010000682.1:0-3249 GCA_041497455.1 Blastocatellia bacterium
AGCTCGCGGAGCCGCTCCCAGGTGTAGATGCCATCGTCGTGACGGTCGCTAAACATGAACTTCACGCCGTAGCGGCCGACGTGTTCGGCGCTGAGCACAGTAAGATCGTCGGCGACCGTTCTTGGATCGAGTATGCGAAGGCCGGTCACTTCGCTGACGCAGTTGGCGCACAGACACTCGGACCTCAGATACTTGATCGGATAGATGCTCACGTGGCCATCGTCCCATCTGACGGTGATCTCGTTCGCGCCAGTCTTCTTTATCTCGAGCGGGTTCAGCATGGGGACGTCCGTAGTCCGTGGTCCGTGGTCCGTAGTCATTTGAGAACTACTGACTACGGACTACGGACTACTGACTCTCTTCATTTGTGTTTCCATCTTGGCGGGCGTTTTGCGATGAACGCCTCAACGCCTTCTTGCGGGTCCCTGAACGACATCAGTTCGTTGAGGTAGAGGTCTTCCGCGCGTTTCAGAGCCTCATCGAACCCAAGCCCCCACGTTTGAACCATCGCACGGCGAGCCATCTCGAGCCCGGGCACGCTCATCTGCCGGAACGCGTTGAGTAACTCCTCGCACCTGGCCTCGATCGCGTTCTCCGCCACCACATGATTGACCAGCCCCAAAGACTCGGCGACTTCGGCGGTCAACAACTCACCGGTCAGTATCATTTCGCGCGCCCTCTTTTCACCGATCACTCTTGGCAATATGACCGCGGCAACCGGCGGGAAAACCCCGAGCTTTATCTCGGGCTGACCGAAACGGGCCGACGGAGTGGCGATGACGATGTCAGCGAACGCGGCCAGCTCGCAGCCGCCGCCCAACGCTGCGCCCCCGACCAGCGCGATCACAGGCTTTGACACCGTGTTGAGCGCGCGAAAGATCGAATGAAAACTATCGAGCATCTGGAAGACCGTTTCAGGTTTGTGCTCTTCGATAGACACTCCGGCGCAAAAGGCCCTGCTCGCGGGCGACCCGGCGAACACTATCGCGCAGGTGTCGGGCGCCTGCGCCGCTCGGTTGATCGCGTCGACGATCTCTCTCATCATCGCGATCGTCAGAATGTTCAACGGCGGGTGCGCGAAGGCGATCCGCGCAACGCGGCCGGTCACGGTGAATTGAATGTCTTTGTAGTGAGCTGCCATACTTGGAACACTTGTACGGGCACCCTGGGAGCGCAGGCATTCCTGCCTGCTTGGCGTTGCGCGAGAAAGAGGCAGTGCAGGGATGCCTGCGCTCCCAAGGCGCTACATTTTCAACTTTGCTTCAACCTGCTCTGCGATAGTCTTTGACTGCTCAATCATCCTCGTCATCTGTTGACGCGTCAGGTCTGCCGCTTCGCGATCGGAAATCGAATCGAGGTTAACGCCAACGTTGTAAGCGGCGCCCCTGATTGCGGTTTGTGCGAGCTGCGCGCCGGCCGCCACATCGGAAATCGCGTTAGTGTTGCCGATATCAGCAAGCTCGCGGAGCAGCTTGAGAACATCGAAGCCGCGCCGCGACGTTTCAACTGGAACGTCAACCGCGCCTCGAAGCGCAATCTGAATCTGCGCCGCGCGATCCGTTTTTTGCTCGTCGCTATCCTTCGGCAACCGGTAGGCTTGAAGCACGGCTTCAAAACTCGCGGCGTCTTCGGCGATCAACTCGCGAAGCCGCCCGCCCAGTCGTTCAAGCTCCGATCTGATTTCCGTCAGACGCGGCTCCGCTGCAGCGTACTTCTGCTTGCCGATTGTCAAATTGCACACCATTTCTCCGAGCGACGCCGCAAGCACTCCACAATAAGCAGAAACGCTCCCGCCACCGGGCGACGCTGTGCCTGCCGCTACAAGCTCGGCGAAGTTGCCGAGGCTGTTTGACAGGGCCGTCTTCGAATCGGCAGCGGCGCACTCGGTCATGCTTCGGCTTCCTCCATCGCTCCTGCCAGCCTGTGTTCGAGTATCTGATCCTCGCTGAATTTCTCGAGCTGGAGATAAAAGTCCGCGACTGCGTTTAGCGCGCGCTGCGGAACCAAGCCCACAATCTCTGAGCCAACGACCGCGATGCCGTAGCGCTCGGCTTCGCGCTTGATCATTTCGAAGGCGCGGAACAGCGGCGTGCCTTCGTAGTTCACCATGTTCATCGAGACCTGAACGATACCGCGATCCTTCAGCTCGAATCCCAGCGCCTTAACGTAGCGCAGCCCACCCGACTGGTGACGAACAGCTCGCGCGATCTTGTTGGCGATGTCCACATCAGCGGTTGCGAGGTTCACGTTATAGGCGATCAGAGGCGGGCGCGCGCCGACGGCCGTTATGCCTGCGGTCGGATGAACTCGCGCCTCACCAAAGTCCGGGCGCCGGGTATCGTTGGTTGCGATATCGTCGCGTATGCCTTCGAACTGCCCCTTGCGCACAGTTGCGAGATTCTCACGCTCAGGCCGGGAGGCCGCCTTCTCGTAGAGGTAGACCGGAATTCCGAGTTCGCTCCACAAGCGCTCTCCGCAAGCGCGAGCAAGCGCGACGCAGTCATCCATCGTCACTCCCGTGATGGGCACGAACGGAATCACGTCGGTGGCGCCCATGCGCGGGTGCTCGCCAGTGTGCTTGTTAAGGTCTATCAACTCAGCCGCCTTCTTGGCGCCAGCGACGGCGGCGGCGACGACGCGATCGGGCGGCGCAACAAACGTGACTACTGAGCGGTTGTGATTGGGATCAGATTCGCGATCGAGCAGGACCGCGCCGGAAACCGATTTGATTGCCGCGACTATTTCATCGATGAGTTCGGAGCGGCGGCCTTCGCTGAAGTTCGGTATGCACTCGACTATGCTTCGCACGCCCAGAATCCTAACCGATTAGCTTTGGGCTTGCAAAGAAGGCACTATATAATCCCGCAATCCGAAAGGAGCGCGGCGTGCCCGATCAGAATCCACCAACGATGCTCTGCCTGGCCAGCTACGAAAAGGGTGAGGCTTTTCTGCGCGAATGCAAGCGCCAGGGTTGCCGCGTACTGCTCATCACGGTTGAGAAACTCCGCGACGCGAACTGGCCGCGGGACGCCATCGACGAAGTGTTCTACATGCCTGATGGCTACTCTCGAGACGACATAGTCAAAGGCGTCAGTTTTCTGGCTCGCACGCAAAACATCGACCGCATAGTTCCGCTCGATGAGTACGATCAGGAAACAGCGGCGCTTCTTCGCGAACACCTGCGAATTCCAGGAATGGGCGACACGACCGCCCGCTACTTCCGCGACAAGCTTGCCATGCGCGTGAAAG
>JBGQGO010000683.1:0-3244 GCA_041497455.1 Blastocatellia bacterium
CGCACAACCTCTTGCTCCTGGACATTACAAAGAAGACTGTCATAAGCAATGACGTTGCCGAAATCGCCCAGGAAGTGATCAAGTTGTCGCCAGCCGACCGGGCGGTTGTGCTTCAATATGTGAAGAGAGTGGGCAGAGCTGATCGGAGGGCGCAGCGCAAGAGAAGGTCAGTCTAGTTTCTCGCTTCGACGGTTCGGAACGATTTGTTCCACGGCTTCTAGAATCCTGTCTATCGTCTCATCGTCCGTTTCATCCTGCGAGATCAGATCCATAAGCCTGATCAGTTTCTCTCCTGTGGTCATCCGTCTTCGTTGTTCCGCGGTGACCCCTTCAGGGGTAGCACGACTCGACGCTTTGATCGCCGTCTTCCACTGCTGGAAATCGAGGACGCGTGCCTGAGTGTCTTGCGGATGCCGATCCAGCAGTGCCTCGCTAGTGGGGCGTTCCGCCAGAGGCAGATGGACGAGGTTGTGGCTTTCGCAGACAGGTTCTTCAACCCTGTGTGGCGTGGCAATGGGCTGTCGAACTACGACGGTCGAATGAGAGGCGCGCTGCCGTTTCAATTCGATCTCATCTGAGGTCTCGTGCCACTCCGGATACGCGGCCGCAAACGGAGACGCAAGCGCAATCCGGGAAGCCCGCGCTGCTTCCTCTAAACGTCCCAGTTCGCCGAACTCGACAGCAAGGCTGTTTAGGTAGTCGTAGTAAATGTGGGGATAGATCAAACCAACTGCTCTCACGAACGGCGACAGTCGCTGCAGATCAGAAAGGGCTCTGCGATGATCACCCTTCAAGCCCTTGATCGTTGCGATATTCATCTGGGCAAAGAGTGCGGCCGCCGGATCGACACGTCCCTTCTCCGCGGCGCAACGGCCGGCTTCAAGAGAGAGCTTCAGTGCAGATTCAAAATCACCGAGATCGTGGAATACTCCACCTAAGGATTGAACCGCCCTCGCAGTGTATCTGTGTGTAGGTTCCGTCGCGACTAACTCTAGAAGCAAATTTCCCGTTTCACGCTGCCCCCGCCGGCGGAGTCCCAGCGCACGAAAGTATCGGGCCGCGCTTTTGTACTGAGCAGGCAAAGGCAAAGCGAGCAGCGCCTGGCTCAGTTCCTCGAGCTTCTCCCCCTGACGAAAGCCGTACGCCTGTTCAGCCATGGCTAAGAGCTTGTCGCCAAAGTCAATGAATAGGCGGTCTGAATAGACTCCCCTTATTAGTTGTACGCCAAGTTGCTTATACAATGCAGCGTGGCCGGGGAGCGCTTGCGTCTCGGTGAACCCCTTTAGGGAGGAAAGGCTTGTGATAATAAATCTGTTGTTAGCTGCTCTTTGCATGCTCAGTCTGCCAACTGACTTGCGGCATAGCTCCGGTGATGCCGGCGGCCCAGGGTGCGTGTTTCCTCTCTACGCTTGGCATTCTACTATAGGTGTGCCTTAACTACACAAGAGAAATTCAGAGACTTCCAGGAGCTCATTGGGCCGGCGCGGCTGATTCGTACCAAATCCGTTCCCAATTCTCGCTCTGGGAGTTTATTCCTCTGCATGCATGCCAGCCTCGGGATGTCGCAGCTACAGAGGGATGACGGCGGGAGATGAAGCCTTTTGAGCTTGATTCGGTCATTGTTGCGACTGTAAGGCGTGGCGGGCGTTCTTCCGTATGAACTCGATTATGTCCTCCATCCTGGCCCCGGGCGTGAAGACTTCGGTAACGCCGCGCTCTTTCAACCGCGGAATGTCCTCGTCCGGTATGATGCCGCCGCCGAAGATGATCACGTCATCGAGTCCTTGTTGGCGCGCGAGTTCTACGACGCGAGGGAACAACGTCATATGCGCGCCCGACAGAATCGACAGGCCGATCGCATCGACGTCTTCCTGAACGGCGGCGGCTACAACCTGCTCGGGTGTCTGGCGCAAACCAGTGTAGATGACTTCCATCCCGGCATCGCGTAGCGCTCGCGCGATGACTTTTACGCCGCGGTCGTGGCCGTCCAGTCCGGGCTTGGCAAGTAATACCCTTATTCTCTCTTCAGACATGAACATTTATCATTTTCCATTTGCCATTTTCCATTTGTCATTCTTTCCGGCACGGGTCTGCAACTGAACCGCGGAAAATGACAAATGACAAATGGAAAGTGACAAATGGAAAATGATTATCTTCCTCCGCCCGGTCTTACAGGCTTCCCTTCAGTATCGTATATCTCCACCGTGCCGTATTGCTTGAGCACGTCGGTGATTTTGCTGGCGTCGCCGACCGCGACGATTTGCAGACGGCTCAGATCAAGATACTTCTTCGCCACCCGTTGCACGTCATCCGGTGTGATTGCCGCTAACTTCTGCGTGAAGGTGTCCCAGTAATCCGCTGGCAGGCCGTAGAGCTTCTGCGTGATTATGTTGTTCAAAAGCGCCTGCGGCGACTCTAACTGCAACGCGAACCCGCCGATGATCGTGCGCTTGGCTCGATCAAACTCTTCCTGCGCGACTCTCTCATCGCGGATGCGCTTCAGTTCGTACATCAGCTCATCCATCGAGCCTTTGGTCACTTCCGTCCGCACTTCGGTGTTCGCGCGGAAAGTGCCCCGATACTTGAACGCAGAGAATCCGCTGTACGCGCCGTAGGTATACCCTTTGTCTTCGCGCAGATTCAAGAACAGCCGCGCGCTCGCGCCACCACCTACTACCTGATTCATAACGTCGATCGCATAATAATCCGGGTCTGTCCGTTCAATCGCGAGGTTGCCGAGCACCAAATTAGTCTGAACCGACCCGACGCGGTTAATCAGGTGGATTTTCGCGGCCGCGGCCTCGCTCACTTTAGGGATACTGGTCTGCGGCACATCTCCGCGCTGCCACGAACCGAAAGTTTTCTCGAGCTTGGCTACGATCTCCGCCGGTTTGACATCGCCGACGATGGCGAAGATCGCGTTGTTCGGTTTGTAGTGCGCGGCGTGAAAACTCCGCAGCACCTCCGGCGTGAGTTTTTGAATCTCTTCCGCGGTGAGCGAGACGCGCCCTGCCGGATGCGATCCGTACATCACTTTGGCGAACATCTCGTTAGCGAGAAAACCGGGCTGCGCACGCTGCGCTCGAAGCTGAGCCAGAGCGCGCGTCTTATACTTGGTGAGTTCGTCAGCGGGAAAGCTCGGATTGAGAATAACATCCGCGAACAACTCCATGATCTGATCGACGTTGTCGGTCAACCCAGAGGCGTTGACGAGGCTGTTGATCGTTGAGAGCCCGGAAGTCGC
>JBGQGO010000684.1:0-3233 GCA_041497455.1 Blastocatellia bacterium
AAGCGCGCCAACCGATATTCTGTCCACCAATCTGAGAAAGGCAGAACCGCTCAAGCCCGCCGGTCTTCAGACCAGCAAGCTGGGTCAGAAGCAGCAAGACATCCTGATGGCCCTTCTGACTGAATACGCTTCGAGGCACGCGCCGGATATCGCCGCAGCCAGATCGGATAGAGTCCGCGCCGCGGGCTTAGCGAACATCTTCTTTGCGTGGGCCGGCGGGTTCGAAAAAGGTCAGCCGCATTACTATCGCATCCAGGGCCCGTCGTTCCTTGTCGAATACGACAACGTTCAGAACAACGCCAACCACATTCACACAGTCTGGCGAGATTTAAACGCGGATTTCGGCGCCGACTTGCTGGCGTTGCACTACAAGCAAGATCACCGCTGAGAGTTGTGGCGCCCAACGGTTAGTCGGACGTGTGTGACCGAACCGCGTCGCTCTTCCCATTACCCTTGCAGGAGGAATAATGAATACTCACCAAGCCTCACGACGAAAACTGTTCTGGATCTTCTCTGTGGTTCTGCTGCTCTCCGCGCTTGCCTTCAGTTCGAGGCCCGCTGCCGCGCAAACTTGCGAGAAGCTCGCCGAGCTCAAGCTCGCAAACACCACCATAACGGCGGCGCAGTCCGTGGCTCCGGGAGCGTTCACCCCGGCAACAGGCTCGGCTGCTCCTTTCAAAGAGCTGCCCGCATTCTGTCGAGTCACCGGCGTGATCAAACCGACCGCTGACTCGGAGATCAAGTTTGAAGTGTGGATGCCGAGCGCGGGCTGGAATGGAAAGTTTCAAGGCATCGGCAACGGCGGCTTCGCGGGGACGATCACTCAACCGGCGCTGGCTGCCGCGGTTGCGCGCGGTTACGCTGCCGCCTCGACTGACACCGGTCACACTACTACGGATGCGAGCTGGGCGCTTGGACACCCTGAGAAGATTGTCGACTACGGGTATCGCGCGGTCCACGAGATGACCGAGAAAGCCAAGTCGATCATCGGTGCGTTCTACGGCAATGGCCCGAAGCGTTCCTACTTCGCCAGTTGCTCAAACGGAGGGCGACAGGCGCTGATGGAGGCGCAGCGCTATCCGAACGATTACGACGGGCTGATCGCCGGCGCGCCCGCGAATCAGTTCACGCATATCCTCACCGGGTTCGCGTGGAATCTACAAGCGACACTCAATGATCCAGCCAGCTTCATCGCCGCGAGCAAATTGAAAGCGATCGAGGCTGCCGCGCTGGCTGCTTGTGACGCGCGAGACGGTGTGACGGACGGCGTGATCGACGAACCTACCAAATGCACCTTCGACCCGTCCGTCTTGCTCTGCAAAGGGGCCGAGTCCGACGCGTGTCTCACGGAAAAACAGGTGATCGCTCTTAAGAAAATTTACGCCGGGCCACGCACCTCGAGGGGTGAGCAGATCATCCCCGGCTTTGTGCCTGGAGGCGAAACGGGTCCGGGCGGCTGGCTCGCCTGGATCACCGGATCCGGGTCAAACAAAGGGCTGCAATTCTTTTTCGCCACGCAGACTTTCGCGAATATGATCTACAAAGTTCCGGCGTGGGACTTCAAAACTTTCAACCTCGACAAAGATAGCAAGCTCGCCGATGAGAAACTGGCTTCGAGTCTGAACGCGACCGACCCAAACCTTAAGGCATTCAAGGCGCACGGCGGCAAGCTGATCATGTATCACGGCTGGAGTGACGCCGCGCTTCCACCCGTCAACACGATAAATTATTTCGAATCCGTGGTGAGGAAGCTGGGTCGGCGCGATGCGGCCTCCGTCATTCGGCTTTTCATGGTGCCTGGTATGCAGCATTGCGGCGCCGGCCCCGGCCCGAACAACTTTGGAGCATTCGTCACCAGCGGACCATCTGACGCACAACACGACATGTCAATCGCAATCGAACGCTGGGTTGAAGAAGGCATCGCGCCGGATCAAATCATCGCTTCGAAGCGGCAGGGTCTCGATCCGAAGAGCGCTATCGTCCGCGCACGCCCGCTGTGCCCGTACCCGCAGGTGGCGCGCTACAAGGGAAGCGGCAGCACGGACGACGCGGCTAATTTTGTTTGCACGATGGAGAAGGTTGCTCCCAACTAGAGCAAGAATGAATGAAGTCGCCGCCGACAGCGTTCTGCGCGTTTTCGCGTCTTTGCGTGTCTTTGCGTCTTTGCGCGAAACCGGTCTTCCGAAGGTTATTCAACCCAAAGGGTCAGCCCGTTTCGCGCAAAGCCGCAAAGAGCCGCCAAGAACGCCAACATTGTCCAATCTCTCCGATGGAAGATCTCTGACCGCTCGCGCGTCTAACGTGAAACAATTCCGCTTAAGGAGGAAAGAGTATGAAGATTCAGCGACTTCTCATCGCCCTCACCGTTATCAATCTCGGCCTTGCGATATTCCTGCTGGCGCAGATCCGGCGCGCCGACGCGCGTAGCGTCGAGGCGCGTGGCGGCGAGACGGATAACGTGGCGCCGGTGCTCCGTGGCCGCGAGCTTGAGATCGTCGACGATCAGGGAAGAGTTCGAGCAAGCATTAAGATTCACCCGGGAGATCCAAAGTTCAAGTGGCCGGATGGCAGAACGGGCTATCCTGAAACAGTAATGTTTCGGTTGATAGATCCCAAAGGGCGGCCCGAGGTGAAACTCGGAGCATCCGTGGAAGGCGCAGGGCTCGGGCTTATTGGCGAAACTGACACGACACATGTTGTGTTGCAAGCGGAAGGCGCGGACAGTTCCTTGAAATTGACGAACAAGGACGGCCGGCAGCAGCTAATCAAGCCGTAAGTCGATGGCGATGACTCAGCACCTTTGTCATTGAAGGCTCGTTCCTGGTGTGTTACAGAACCAGCACTTCAATCCCGCTTCTTGACAGAATGTTTCTCCAGCTTTTCTTTCTCAGACCCCGTAACCCGCCTTCTTTGCCTCGAGCACGATTTGCGCTGATTTTTGCATCTCAGCCAGCACTACGCAGCGCGCCGGCCCGCCTGTTACATACAGCTCGCGGAAGCAGAGATTCGTGTTGATGCATTCGGAGGCGGCGCCGCCCCTGCCCTCGAGCCATCGCTTAGCCAGATCGGGCTCGCGCACCATCGGACGCGCAAAGCAGAAGAAGTCCACCCTCCCCGTATTGATGATTTTTTCCAACAGCTCCACGTTGCGATTGCCGCAGCCGAGGATGATCGGCACATCCACGTCGATAGCTTCAGCATAGCGGCGGTAGAAAGACTGGTCTTTCGGGTCG